>NIUZ01000162.1 GCA_002254285.1 Bacteroidetes bacterium 4572_112
TGCTTAAATATTTTATCCACGAATTACACTAATTAGCACGAATTATTATTCGCTAGCGAATAATGAAATTCGTGGACATTCGTGTAATTCGTGGATTCTATTTTTTACTTTAGATAAATAATTTTCTATTTTACACCATTATACTAAACCGACATAGAAATTTGAAATATTAAACGCATCTTTTGCACCTATTCTTCTTTATAATTTCTTTCCATAGCTACGGCTATGAAAAGAAATTATGCATCGACTAGGCACAAAATAGGCTATTTACTAAATACAATTTTCTATCACGGTTCAGTATAACAATTAAACATTGTCATCCTGAGTATACCGAAGGACATTAACAATTACATAATACCCCGCCTTACCTTTTCTATCCACAAAGAATGAGATAAACGATTTTACTTTGGCATTTGGGTATTTTTCCAATAGCTGTTGCGATTGTTCGTAGGTAAGAATTAACACTGTTGGCTTATCACTTTCGTAAGCAGCAATAAGGTCTTCAATATCTTGATCTTCGGTAATATTATCAGAAGAGAAACTCGCATAATAAACCAAACTTGGTGGATGACCTGTTACATTACCAATAATCACCGCTGAATTTTCAGGAGCATTATTTGCAATATATTCACCTACTAATTTGGTGCTGTTTTTATAATTATCTACCTGTGGCATAAGCACTACCCATAGCATAAACTGAAAAACAAGATTTATTCCTATCAGTATTTTCATAAAATGGTCCGAATATAGTCGCTTCGCAAAAATCACTATTCCTACTATCATAAGAATAACCAATGCTATAAAACTCGATTTAAGAACAACATCCATTTCCAAGAAAAATGAAGCCACCGTTAGCCCAATGCTCAATAACATTAGCAATACAAAATGCGATATAATAAGAGCTTTATGCGATCGTGATTTATCATCAATTTGCTTTACAGCAATCTTTGCTATCAGTATTGCCAAAGGCACCTGTGCCGCCACAGTATAGGCAGGTAGTTTGCTTGGCGAAAATTCCCAAATTAACCAGCCAGCAACAAACCATGCTCCTAGCAAAAACCTCTCGCCTTTATCATTCCATATTCCGCTGATGCCGTTCCATAATGCTTTTGGAAAGAACATAAAATAAGGAATAAAGAAAACAAATGTGAATAATAAATGAAGCCCCGGAGCACCTGTTTGACCAAGTACGCTACCACTTATACGCTTGAGAATATACCAATCGATTAGCCAATCTATAAATACACCTCCATCACTTTGCGAAGCCAAATAACCCCAAATAAATAATGGAGCAACAGCTATTGGTAGAAAAAACCAAGGATGTAATCGGAAAAGATTCTTCCTTTTGGGATGCAAAACAAAGAGTATGAAAATAAATATTGATGTGAAAATAATTATCGGAGGACCTTTGGTAATAAGTGCCATTGAAAAAGCTATCCAAAAAACAGCTACTGCTTTCCAGCTCTTATTATCCAAAACTTGCAATATGGAAAATGCACTCAATGTTGTAAACATCATCAGAGTAGCATCGGTTACGGATATTTTGCCAAGGCTAGGCACAAATAATGTAGTTGCCAAAACCAATGAAGCAATAGTAGCAACACGCTTGCCAAATAAGCGAGCTCCCCAAAAATAAATCATCAAATAAATTCCAATTATGGATAGTGTAGAAGGAAAGCGAACAGCAAATTCGTTAATACCAAATATTTTATAACTAATGGCAATATTCCAAAAATGAAGCGGAGTTTTGCGATGAATAAACGACCACATATAATCTGGTACAAGCCAATTACCCGTAGCAATCATACGCTCAGCAAAGCCAGCATAAGCAGCCTCATCCTGATCCCAAAGACTAAGATTATTAAACGAAAAAGCAATCACTAAAATACTTATGAAAGCTAAAATCTTTAAATAATTGCGTTTAATATAATCCATAATCTAATTTTTATTATTTACAATTTATAGCTCTTTAATATTTAGTTTAAGCTCGTATATTCCATTAATATATAACTTCGACATCATACTATTAAAATCAAAATGATATATAGAATCACTATAAAAGCTAGTATGCTTATGCAAAACTAATTCGTAATTATAAAACCCATCATTAGCTTTTTTTAGAAGAAAATCACCTCTCTTATCCTTTATTGGCAACACATACGAATAATATCTACTCTCGCCATCATCATTCATTTGACTAAGGCTAATACTGAAATCATCGGAATTAAACTTATCATCAATCTTAATATTCAATGTCATTTTATAGGCAACCTCACTATCCGCTATATGACTCTGCAGCTGTACTTTTTGGAGTGCATTCCACCTATTATGCTCAAACTTATGAGTAAGCACAATGTCATTATTATTGCATGATACCAATAAAATTGAGGATAAAATAAAAATTAAGAATAATGGTTTTATCATTGGGCAAATTTAGTGGAATAATTTATACACAAATCTAATATATTATTAAATAATTTTGAGCTTATTTTTCATACTTTTGAAGAGTGAAAAAACTATCATCATATTCAATAATTGCAGCTCTAATATTAGGACTTTGGTCTTGTGGAGGAGCAATGAAAGCCCCTGAAGGCAAAACCGTCTTTAGATATAACGAATCGGCAGGAATAAGCTCATTAGACCCAGCCTTTGCTCGCGATCAAGCAAATATTTGGGCCGACAATCAGCTCTTTAATGGACTTGTGGAACTCGACAATAAGCTATACGTAAAACCATCGTTGGCCAAATCGTGGATAATTTCTGATTCGGGTAAAACCTATACTTTCAACATTAGGAATGATGTATTTTTTCATAATAGCGAGGTTTTTAAGGATTCCATTGGCAGAAAGATGACTGCTTACGATATTAGCTATAGCCTATTAAGAGTGCTAAGTCCTAAAACTTTAAGCCCAGGAGCTGTTTGGCTAAAGAATATTCTTGCAAAAGATGAATTAGGAGATTATTCCATTTCAAGTCCCAATGATACAACCATTATAATAAAATTAAAGAGTGCCTTTTCTCCATTTCTTGGCAGATTAAGTATGCCATATTTCTCTACTGTGGCAAAAGAAGCTGTGGATTTCTACGGAGCTGATTTTAGCAGAAACCCTGTTGGTACAGGACCTTTTTATCTCAAAATGTGGAAAGAAGGAGTGAAAATGGTTTTTAGAAAAAACGAAAAATATTTTGAGAAAGAAAATGGAGTACAACTCCCCCATCTAGATGCTGTAGCCATTAGTTTTATTATTGACAAGCAGTCTGTATTTTTAGAATTTATAAAAGGAAATATCGACTTTATATCGGGAATAGATCCTAGTTATAAAGATGAACTTCTACTTCCCAACGGAAGCTTAAATCCCAAATATAATGATAAGATAAACCTACTACGTGCACCTTATCTCAATACCGAATACCTTGCCTTTTTGATGGAAAATAATAGAGATAGCATACTTATGGATGTGCGAATTCGTAAGGCAATAAATTATGGTTTCGATAGAAAAAAGATGATGCGCTACCTCCGCAATAACATTGGTGTGGCTGGCAATAATGGATTTGTACCTGTGGGAATGCCGGGTTTTGAAAATGGCGAAACCCAAGGTTATTTTTTCTCATCAGACTCTACACTTAAGCTGTTGGAAGAGGCCGGATATCCCAACGGAAAAGGACTACCTACAATCACGCTTTCCACCACTTCAGCATATTTAGATATTTGCAAATATATACAGCAAGAGACTTCCAAATTGGGAATAAATATGGAAATAGATGTGCATCAACCAGCCTCATTGCGTCAGATGGTGGCAAATGCACGTATGCCTTTCTTCCGTGGCTCGTGGATAGCCGATTATGCTGATCCTGAGAATTATCTAGCATTATTCTACTCGCCAAACCATAGCCCTGCAGGAGCAAATTATACACATTTTACCTCCGCAGCCTTCGACAAACTATACGTACAAGCTCGTAGCGAAACCAACGACAGCATCCGCATTTCCCTCTACCGCCAAATGGATAAAATGGTAATTGACCAAGCTCCAGTAATCGTTCTTTACTATGATGAAGCTCTTCGATTTACCGCTAAAAATATTGATGGACTTGGAGTTAATTCAATGAATCTTTTGAGTCTTAAAAGAGTTGTGAAAAAATAGGGGTTTTGGGTTTTATTGTTTCGGGTTTGTTTTTTGGAGTTTATATGAATAAAAAAAAAGATTAACGATTTAAGATTAACGATATTAAATTGAAGATTTAGGGTTTTATACCAATTTGGTATCAAAATACGCTATAAATAAATTGGAATATATTTTCCTATTAGAAGGCAAAAATTATTTGCATAAAAGCCTGTACTGAGCATGTCTCAGCGTAACAAAAATACCGCCAAAACAACTTACTTTATATCAATAGCCATGAGTTTACACTCATGGCTATTATTATTTGACCCCTTCAGGGTCGATATTTCATACCTAATAAACTAGAAATCGCCCCAAATATACAAACGAGCTAAAATCCGCGATGGCAAAACAGATTCGTTTAGAATCTGACTTCCGCATTGGGAAAATTGCGTAAATAAAATTGAAAGATAAAATCGTTAAAAAACATATCTTGTTTGACGAACGTTAGACATACGCAGTATGACTATAAGGAGGAGTTATATGTTTTAGATTTTATTTTTCAATTTTTAGCATTTTTTTCCACAGCGGGTGTTTTTTTGGTACTTTTTTGCGCCAAAAAAGTACGAATAAAAAACCATTGAAGTTCAACTCATAAAATCATCGGGCAAGATGCCCGAGATACAGCAAAACAACTAATCAAATCATAATTCTCAAAACAACCAACATCCTATAAATAAAAAACTTTCACTACTTTAGCACCATATTAAAAGAGTTTTAATTGTAATCGCCAAAACATCAGACATGAAAAAGCTAAACATCTTAATACTATTGTTAGTAATCCTATCTTTCGGCTGTTCGAAAACAGATTTTGAAACAGGAATTACAGGCAAAGTTGAATATGGAGAAGGAGATTGTATGCCTATTATTGATTATGAAAGTAGAGAATATGATAACTATAATGGCGACATTTATTTTATTGATAAAAACAAATTAGATAATTTGGGAAATGGAGATTTTGAGCAATTAAAAGCCAATAGTATTATCATTTCCATAAAACGAGGAAATTTATCAGCTGAGTTAGCTGCAGGAACTTATATGGTAATGCAGGGTGATGAATATTCATATTCCGAAGAAAATATTATTACAATAAATGCAAATGAAGTTTTGACTAAAGATTTCAAATTTTGGAAATGCACATCGTATTGATGTGGTTTATGCACATAATAACAACAAATATTTTGTCACCATTTATGTAGTTCGCCTCGTATCTCAGCGTAATAAAAAACCATTGAATTTCAACTCAAAAAAAAATCATCGGGCAACTTTGCCCGAGATACAACAAACAATCAAAACATATTCTAATAAACTACTATATCACACTTATTCCCTCTTAAATACAAGCGAATAATATTCTGAGTATCTTTATTGTTTTTCATGGGTTTGATGCAGTTTTTAAGCTCTGCAATATCGCCAAGCAGACGTTCTTCCACCACTCCTATTCCTTGGTATATTGAGTCTTGAACCTGTACCACGGATTTGAAACCTGGCTCAGGGCCTTTCTCCAAAATAAAGAAATTATCGTGCTGAAAACTCAGTGATTCTATTGCCAAATCAAATTTTCGGTTATAATCCCTTGGACTCTCCTCGCCTATGCAAGCACCATTGCATTTATGAATTTGATATTCGAAACATGCTCCATCAGTTTTGTATAAGCCACTTAATTTCTGACAAAGTTCATAATTTTCCACCATCTGAAAGAGATATTCCTTGCCTGAGTTTAGGCTCTGGAAATTTGTAATTGGGCTTCTTTCTCCATCTACCTTATCTACTTCAAAATTCTTATAACCATTGGCATCAATACTTTCAAAAAGCCCATAATTAAATATGCTTCTGCGTTGTGCTCTATTGAATAATGGTTTTAGTGTTTTTATTTCATCCGATTCAAATAGCAAAGCAACCAACTCACTACCCGTTACCACAAAATCAATATCAGCAATCATATTCATCATCTTCACCGATTTTTTGGTGCTATAATTATTCAGATGTTGCAATACTCGCTTATGTATATCAATGCTTTTACCCACATATATTATCTCTTTATCAGAATTGAGGAAGTAATAAACTCCTGCTTTATGCGGTAGTTTATCAATTTGAGCTTTGCTTAGTGCTTCTGGTAATTTAATGGCAGCTTCACCACCAATATTGGGATCAAGGTTTAGCAATTTTTCAAACAAAATAGCAGTAGCTTTAGTATCGCCCATGGCACGGTGCTTATCGCCATGTGGAATGCCAAGGCTAAGAGTAAGTTTACCCAAACTATACGATGCTTGACCAGGGATTAGCTTCCGCGAGGTCTTTACCGTACATACTGTTTTACGTTTAAACACATAATCGAATTCAGAGAACTCACTAATAAGAAAATTATAATCGAAGCGCACATTATGCCCAACTAAAATTCTTCCCTCGGTCATTTTAAGAATCTTTTTTGCAACCTCATAAAATTTTGGCGCATTCTGAACCATGGCATCATTTATACCCGTAATTTGAGTAATACGGTAAGGAATTCTACGCTCAGGGTTTATCAATGTGCTATACGAATCGGTTTCCTTTTGCCCATCATGCAAAATGATAGCTATTTCGGTAATCTTCTCGTTTTTAGCACTTAGGCCTGTGGTTTCTACATCAAGTATTGCAAACATTATTTTGTTTTAATGAAGCGTAAATTTAGTATAAATAATTATTGATTTAAGACTTAAGAAATAGAATGTCGAATTTTATAAATCATTAAAGAATTTATTATAATTTTGAGAGCTAAATATTTAAGCTTTAGAAAATGAAACTTATCAACAAATTTTATTTGATTATTATTTTAAGCTCATTATTTTTGTTCTCTTGTGGCAAATGTGATGGTATATTAGGTGCTTTTGCTTTTGACCGAGAACCGCCCAATTGCGAACAGATACAGTTTTCTTTTATAAAACAAGGTTTTGACACTACTGATATTTTTTATAACGGATCATTATCTACTGAGGATTTAAATCTATATATCATAAATGAAGATAATACAGAGTCCGCTATTGAATTTAGAATAATGTTAGATACGGCATCCAAAAGAAACATTATTTATCCTTTCGACATCTTCTATAACCAAAACTTAGGAAATATTGAAATAGAGTTCAGGTTAAAGATTAATTCTCAAAATTTTATTATTCCAATAAGCTTCATAAAATCACAAAATAGTAGTGAGTGTTACAGCGATACATACGTTTCTGATATAAAAGTTGACAATGCAGACTACTCTATAAACATAAGAGAAATAGATGATTATCCACATATTTTCAGAAACTATTACATTACGATTATTGTCCCAAGAACCAAAACTCCATAAAAAAAGGCTGAAAAGATTTTTCCCTTTCAGCCTCATTAATAATTAATCATTAATAACTAATAATTAAACTTTTATCTTCCCAGGATTAGCGTCCGTAAACCTACCAATTAAGCTAGCTTTAAGGCCTTTATCTATTAGCTCAGCCAAAAGTGCATCAGCATCTTTAGGGTTTACTGCTATTAATAGACCACCTGATGTTTGAGCATCGGCAAGTAAAATCCTGTCAATCTCGCTATGTTTTTCGTCGAATATTATATCATCGAAAACCCACTTAAGGTTATTCTTACTTCCGGCTGGAATAATTCCTGCAGTAGCAAATTTACGAGCATCCTCAAAGAAAGGCACTTTATCGAAATCTAATTCGGCTCCTAGCTCAGTATTCATCACCATTTCGCGAAGGTGACCCAATAGTCCAAAACCTGTAACATCTGTTGCAGCATGAGTATCGTACTTAAGCATAGTTTCAGAAGCTACCTTATTTAATGTCGCCATTTGCTTGGTTACAAAATCGCGAGTTTCGTCACTAACAACACCTTTCTTCACTGCCGAAGAAATAATTCCTGTACCCAATGGCTTGGTCAAAATCAATAAATCGCCATTATGAGCACCAATATTTTGCATGATTTTGTCGGGATGAATTAAACCGCTTACAACCATGCCATATTTAGGCTCATTATCATCAATGGAGTGACCACCAAGAATATTTATTCCAGCTTCTTTTGCTTTATCCTGTGCTCCTCGCAATATCTCTTCAAGAATTGTAAGTGGCAATCTGTTTTGTGGAAAACCAACAATATTAAGAGCAAAAATTGGCTTTGCTCCCATTGCATAAATATCACTTAGTGCATTAGTTGCAGCAATTGCTCCAAAATAATATGGATCATCAACTATTGGTGTAAAGAAATCCAAAGTTTGCACCAATGCCAAATCATCATTTAGAGAATAAACACAAGCATCATCCGATGATTCCTTACCAACTAATACTTTTGCATCTGTTGGCTTATCAAGCTTTTGCAATACTTTTTCCAAATCCTGTGGGCGCAATTTGCATGCACAACCTCCACCTGAGGTAAATTTTGTCAATCTTACATCATCATGCGCTATCATTGTAGGCACATCTATCTTCACTTCTTTACTCTTTGTCATCTGTTTTACTTTATTTTCTACTTCTGCCATAGCAGTTATTATTTCGTTTTTAGTTGTATAATGTCCCACCGAAAACCTGATTGTTCCCATGGCATAATCCATAGGAATAGCCATAGCTTCAAGCACTGCCGACACATCTACCGAGTCGGTATGGCAAGCAGCACCTGCCGAAGCAGCCACGCCTTGCAAACTATCAATCAATGTATTGGCTTCCACCAAAGGGAAA
>NIUZ01000163.1 GCA_002254285.1 Bacteroidetes bacterium 4572_112
CAACAGCGAATGGAAATGGAGACAATATAATGGTTGCTTATAATTCTACTAGCACTTTTGGAACACCTTCAGGCTCATATACAGCTGGAAATGCAATCTCTGGCGGAGGCACAGTTCATTATGTTGGAAGTGCAGCAAGTCTAACAAACCACTCTTCCTTGTCTTCAGGAACAAAATATTATTATAAAACATGGTCAGTGGATGGTTCTAATGATTATTCGAATGGTATAACAGATAATGCTACAACATATAAAGCTGAACCAACTAATCATGTATCAAGCTTTGCTATAACTACATCATCAACTACAAATGATAAAATTGTTCTTACTTGGGCAGATAATGATGGAGCAATAGCTGCCGATAAGTTTTTAATAAAAGCAAGCGCTGTTAGTTATGCTGACATAGTTAATCCTGTTGACGGAACTGAAGAAGCTGATGCAACTTTAATTAAAAACATTGCTCATGGAACAGAGACTGTAACATTTACAGGCTTAACAGCAAGTACCACCTATTATTTCAAAATATTTCCGTATACAAATAGTGGTAGTGATATAGATTTTAAAATTGGTAGTGAGCCTCAGGTTTCAGAAACTACGGAAGTAGCAGCTATGGCTCCAGCTATAGGTGATTTAGTTATATCAGAAATTGTTGGCGATGATGTCGATGGAAATAATAACGATAATGGTTATGTTGAAATTTATAATAATAACCAGTCAAATAGTATTGATTTAACAAATGTTTATGTTCGTTACTACAATTCTAATCCAGGAGCTGTGTCATCTACCTATCAATTAAGTGGCAGTATTTCCTCAAAAGGGCATATTGTTGTTACCCAGAATGCTACTAACTTTAACAATTACTATACTCCGGTAACAGCTGACTTTGAAGCTGGTGGAAATTTCTTCTTTAATGGTGGAGATGATGGTGTAGATATTATTTATGATAATGGAGCTAAAGCAATTACTATTTTAGATGCATTTAATGATAATGGTTCTGGTGCTTCATCATGGACTTGGGATGATGCAAATGTTTATGAAAGAAAATCAACTGGAACAGATGGCGCTATAATAAGCAATTGGAATGAAAACACTAGTGGAACAGGTACTCCTAAAGCTACAAATGATGGCCAAGCACTCCCAATAGACCTATTATCTTTCACCACAAAAGTACACAACAACAGTATAGTTTTATTATGGCAAACCGCCACAGAAGAAAACAACGACTATTTCACCATAGAGCGTTCTTATAATGCAAAAGATTTTGCAGAAGTTGTACAAGTTGCCGGAGCAGGCAATAGCAATCAAATTCTGAATTATAGATATAATGATGTGAATGCAGATTTATCGCAGACAATATATTATAAGCTTAAGCAAACTGATTATGATGGTAAGTATACTTACAGTAATATTATTTCAGTTAACTCAAAATCAAATGTATTTGAAATAATTGACAGCTATGCTAATAATGGTATTATAAATATTTCGATTAACTCTAACGTTGAAAATGCTGCCTCCATTGAATTATATGACATCACTGGAAGTATTATTTACAATAATAAAATTGAACTAAAGAAAGGCATAAATTCTTATAAAATTGATGCAACTAAATACGCAATAGGCCTTTATTTTATTAGGGTTGGCAATAATGTACAAACTTTAAATACAAAGCTTATTATTAAATAAAACCAAGCTAGTTTAATACAATTACAGGTTATTATAGCCAAATATTCAATGAATATTTGGCTATTTTTTTATTATTTTTTCCCAAGAACCTTAGCCTACCACGACAAATAAATAATTAATATTATTTATAAAATTCCCTTATAATAATTTAACAATTAACATATTTTAATGTATCTTTGTAGGGTTGTTTGCAGTTATTGAAACAATTTAAATTTAGCAAAGTACATCACCAATAAAATAAAAAAATGAAAACATTTCTACCTCTTTTAGCATTATTATTTATTGCGGGAACAGTATATGGACAAACAATAATTAAAATACAAGATTTTGAATCTTCACCCGCCACTCCAACTTACACTTATAGCAATACTAATGGAACCACTTCTAGTGGAAACGGTGTAAACCCTAGCGACCCTATGTATAGTGGAGGTTCGCAAGGACATCAATTTAAAAGCACAGCTGGTGATATTACATTCAGTTCTATCGACATCTCGTCATACGCAAATGTAGCACTATCGTTTCGTGTTGCATCTTTTTCTGATCCAAGTGTAAATGGAGCCGATATAGATGACTATATCCTTGTAAAAATAAGCACGGATGGAGGCAACTCTTTTTCTGATGAAGTAAAACTTAAAGGAAGAAATAACGCTAGGTGGTCTTTCACTTCTGGCACAGGTATTATTTCTCTTGACTATGATGGCGACAATTCTGTAATAGAATATGGTCCTTCTAGCGGTGGTGATAGAACAACTGATGGATATAGCACCATTAAACTAACAAATTTACCCCTCTCCAATGACTTTGTTGTTAAAATTGAATTCTTAAACGACCACTCCGATGAGATATGGGTAGTAGACGATGTGAAAATTATGGAAATTGGAACTTCTGATATAATAAAAACCACAGCATGGAACGAACCAACAAATATAGCTTATGGCAGTTATAGCGCTACAAGCACACTTACCACATCAAACTCTTTAGAAATTGCTGGATTTACTATACGCGATGGTGGCGGCACAAATGATGCTGATGCTTTATCAACAAAACTAACTGATCTTAGTATAGACATTGATAATTGGGAAAACATTAAAGCAATAGCCGTTTTTAATGGAAGTACAAATGTAGCAGAAATAACCACTTTGGCTGCCACTGTTTCATTCTCAAGCCTAACACTTGAGGCTGCAGATAATGCAACAAAAGATTTCACCATAAGAGCAACTTTCAACTCCACTGTAACCGATAATCAGAATATTAAATACACTATTTCTGCTGTTACTGAAGACAATGCAGGGTCTGAATTCTCGTCTAGTAATGCAGGAGGAGCAACAACTGACAATACTGGTGATAACAATAAAATCATAGTAACAGCAACTAAACTTGCTTTTACCACAAATAAACCACCGTCATCCACTCCTATTAATACTGATTTTGAGGTGGAAGTAAAGGCTACTGATGCAAATGGAAATACTGATATTGACGCTACTAATTCAATAACATTAGCTAAAGCAAGTGGAACTGGTATTCTTTCTTCAGCAACAGGATTAAGCCAATCTCTATCATCGGGAGTTTATTCATGGTCTGATGTAAAATATGATACAGAGGAAGACTTTACGATTGAAGCACAAACTGCTAGCCTAACAAATAAAACCTCTGTAACTATTGCTTGCTCGAATTTTAAAGCTTGGATTAATGAATTTCATTACGATAATGATGGAAAAGATGCAAATGAGATGGTTGAAATATGTATATTAAATGCTAGCTCGTACAACTCGAGTGATTTTACCGTTACGCTTTATAATGGAGGAGACAATAAAGCTTACAATACTAAAACTGTAGATAATTTTACAGCAGGAACAACTTATGATAATGTCAGTGTTTATTATTACAACTACCCTGTTAATGGAATTCAAAATGAAACAGAAGGCATAGCACTAACATATAACGACGGCACAAAAGCTATACAGGTAGTAGAGTTTATTAGCTACGAAGGCACATTAACTGCTGCTGATGGGCCAGCAAATGGAGTTACATCAACTGATGTTGGCGTTTCGGAAAATAACACATCCACTTCAACCACATCCATTGGTCGTATTGGAACTAATGATGAATGGTCGTGGGAATCAGGGAATACATCTACAGCAGGCACTAAAAACAATAAAAGTGATGGTGAACATCAAGTTTTACCAATTAATTTAATATCATTTTCAGCAATAGAAAACAATGAAATCGTAAACCTTGGCTGGCAAACGGCCACGGAAGAGAATAATGATTACTTTACTATAGAGCGTTCTTATGATGCAAAAGATTTTGCAGAAATTGTACAAATTGTTGGAGCAAGAAATAGCAATCAAATTCTGAATTATAAATATAATGATGTGAATGCAGATTTATCTCAGACAATATATTATAAGCTTAAGCAAACTGACTATGATGGTAAATATACTTACAGTAATATTATTTCAGTTAACTCAAAGTCAAACGTATTTGAAATGCTTGAAAGTTATAGCAATAATGGCGTAATGAATATCTCAATAAATTCAAACACTAATAGCACTACGTCTATTGAGCTTTATGACATCACAGGTAGCCTTATTTATAGTAACAAACTTAGTATTGATAAAGGCATTAATACATTCAAAGTAGATGTATCAAATTATTCGATGGGCATTTATTTATTGCGAATTAGCAACGAATATAAAACACTAAATACCAAGCTATTTATTGACTAATACTTATGATATTTCCTAATTAAACAGCCGAATATTAATCGAAATATTCGGCTGTTTAAGTTTATTGTAAATTGCAATAAATAAGCTCAAAATAAATCTAAAATTCATAGTAATACCTATTATAATTCAAACTTGTGATAAATAAATTGGTAATAAGCGAAGCGATTCATGAGCACCATTGAAAAATAATAAATTGTGAATAATATATTTCACATATTCAAGACAAAAATTCTTTGCATAGCCGTAGTTACGGTATTGCGAAGCAATCATGAGTAAAGACAAAAATTCTTTGCATAGCCGTAGTTACGGTATTGCGAAGCAATCATGAGTACCATTAGTAGTTATTATCGAACTAAATAATTTTTTTAACGAAGAAGATGTGAATTAGTACGGCGAAGCACTTCACAAACACCTAATAAAATTTAAAAGAGGTGAGTAATACCAATTTGGTATCAAAATACGCTATAAATAAATTGGAATATATTTTCCTATTAGAAGACAAAAATTACTTGCATAAAAGCCTGTACTGAGCATGTCGAAGTATAGCTATGGAAATAATTTTTAACGCAGTAATAGGGAAATATAAACGATTTATATGGCGTGTTTTGGTATT
>NIUZ01000001.1 GCA_002254285.1 Bacteroidetes bacterium 4572_112
GTGTTTTTACTCATTTGCTAGTTTTGTATTTTACAAAAGTAGTACTTATTTAAATAGTAATAAATATTCATCGTCCAAGTTTTTCGTATTATTATAGTGATAAAAATGTGCATAATACTGTTAAGAAATAGGTAAATACCCTATTCTTTGCTACTATATAAATCAATTATCTTTGCTTTATAGTAAGAAAATAACAAATTAGCATGATTGAGTATAATATTATTGGTTTATTTAAATGAAATAATATTCTAGAAATCATGATTTAAAGGTTATTTTATAATGAATAAATCACAGAATTAACCAATTCAATAAATATGAAATCAATAGTTATTATAGTATTAGGTGTAATAATGTCAATGAGTTTAATGGCTCAGACTAGTTATTATGGTATGACTTCCAAAGGTGGAGTTAGCGATCAAGGTACAATTTTTAAAACGGATGATACTGGAAGCAACTTGCAAACAGTGTTTTCGTTTGAGTATTATACACCAGGCAGAGGTCCTAAAAATATATTTACGCAAGCTTCTAATGGGAAAATTTATGGCACCACAAAATTTGGTGGTGATAATATAAGTTCTTTCCCATATTATCAATACCAAATGCATAGTGGTGTTTTGTTTGAGTACGATCCAACAACCGAAGATTATAATGTTCTTTTCAATTTTGATGATACTGCAAGTGGTTGTTGGCCAGAAGCTGCTCCAGTGCAGGCTGCCAACGGCAAGTTATATGGCGTTGTTCGTTCAGGAGGAAGTAGTCATAACTATGGTTGCGTTTATTCATATGATCTAGCCACTTCAACTTATACAAAAATTCATGCCTTTTTGGGCACTTATGCTAGTGTAGGTAAAGATGGAACTCAACCTGTTGGCAACCTTTTGATTGCTGCAGATGGTAATATATATGGAATTACCAATGGTGGTGGGTATAATGGTCAAGGAACAATATATAAAATTGACCCAACAACTGATACTTATACCAAACTTATAGATATGCGAGTGTCATCATCAGGAGCAAATGCAGGTTATAGTGCTGAGTCTGGCTTAGTGCAGGCCGCTAATGGAAAAATATACGGAACAACTCAAAGTGGAGGTTCTGGCTATTATGGTAATATTTTTGAATATGACCCAGTAACAAATGTTGCAGTTAGTTTACATGAATTTGCAAATGATTCCTTAGGCGTTTATCCATACGGTTCGCTTACACTTGTTGGTACAAATGATTTGTATTGTATAACATATAGGCATAGTACAGCACCAGGTGCATCATGGCCAAATGTTCCTCATTATTATCTTTGGAAATATTCAATTTCTGGTGGCACAGCTACTGTTGTTGATAGTATTTCTAATGGTAATTTTATTCAAGAAATGGCGATAAATTCTGCAGGTAATATTATGATTACTGGTCATGATTATGATATTTCTTCAGCATTACGTTTTTGGGAATATAATCCTAATACTAATACGCGTACATTAATTGATACTTCTACAGCTATTACATTTTCTGAAGGTATAATGCAGGCCTCAAATGGTAAGTATTATGGTGGATTTAGCTATATAAAACCAGGAGATACCTATGCTAATAGTGATGGTACTTTTGTGGAATATGATGCTGCAACGCATACTATAGATCGCAAGTTCAATTTTTCTGATCCAATTAATGGTCTGCAGCCTGAGGGTGATTTATTAATGGCTTCAAATGGTAAATTTTATGGAATGACTTCAAAAGGCGGAGCTTATAATAAAGGTGTTGTTTTTGAATTTAATCCATCTAACGATAGTTTTATAAAGAAATTTGATTTGGATAGCCTATCAGGTTATGAGCCTAAAGGTGGACTTATGGAAGCCTCAAATGGTAAATTATATGGCTTAACATACCGAGGTGGAGATAATAGCTTTGGTACAATTTTCGAAATTGATACAAATACATGGGCTCTAACAAAGAAAGCCGATTTTTCAAATGCAACAGGGATAAAACCTATGGGCAAAATGGTGGAAGCTTGGGATGGAAAACTTTATGGATTAACCTCAAATAATGGAGGAACAGTTTTTCAATTCGATATTACTACTTCTATATTAACTAATAAGCATAGTTTTACATATAATGATGGAACTTATCCTCAAGGTAGTTTATCTCTTGCTGATAATGGTAAGTTGTATGGTTTGACAAATTATGATGGCCAGAGCTACTATTCTAAAGGTACTTTGTTTGAATATGACCCTGCAACAAGTGTATTCACAATGAAAAAAGAAATGCTTAATTATACAGGATATAATTCACAAGGAAATACTCCTTTAATGGGTTCAGATGGAAAGATGTATTTAGTGGTTTCTAATGGTGGAAATGGTAATAATGAGTATAGTGGTGGAGCCATAGACGAATATATTCCAGGTGCAACTACGGTATCTAATAAAGTGAGTTTTTCGGTAAGTAATACAGGCTCAAAACCTATGGGTGATCTTATGGAATCTGCTAACGGAAAAATGTATGGCTATGCATGGATAGGTGGTGCTAATAATAAAGGAACAATTTACGAATATAATCCTGCAACGGCTATACTAACAAAAAAGGTTGATTTTGACGGAACAAATGGCTCAAATCCAATTCATGGATCACTTAAAGAATTTAATTCTGTAGCTATAACCATAAGTCAACAGCCATCTATCAATTCGGTTTGTATGGGCGATACTTCTTATATTACAATTGCTGCCTCGCATGCTACATTACTTCATTATCAGTGGTATAAAGGTAGTGATATTATTTATGGAGCTACAAATGATACCTTAACTTTTAATGGAATAGCGGCAAGTGATGCAGGAACATATTCTTGTAAAATCACGGGTGGTGCTAAAGCCGTTATGAGTAATAGCTTTACTTTAACTCCTGCAAATAACCCAATAGTAAGTATCGATAATTTATCAAACGAATACTGTTTGAATGCAGATGATGTAAATATTACAACTACTCCAAGTGGAGGTGTTTTTGCAGGTACTGGTATTAGCGGAAATGTGTTTTCTGCATCAACGGCAGGTGTAGGTAGTTTTGATGTTTTATACACATATACCAATGCGCAGGCTTGTAGCAATACCGATACTGTTTCTATTACTGTAAATGCTTTGCCCGATGCAAGCTTTAGTGGTTATGCTAGTACTTATTGTAATAATTATGAAGCGGATACTCTTATTGCTACACAAACAGGAGGTGCTTTCTCAGGTAATAATGGATTAACGGGTAATATATTTGACCCAACAACTTATCCTAATGGAAATTGGTTATTTATGTATGTGAAGTTTAAATATACTATTACTGATGCCAATGCTTGTACAAATGCAGACTCGGTATATGTGAATTTATACCCAACTCCAACAGTTACTATTAGTGGTTTGGATCAAGCATATTGTCATAATGATGATAACGATACAGCTACAGTTATCCCAACTGGCGGTAGCTTTACAGGAAATATTCTTGCAAATAATATATACAGCCCGGCTACTGTTGGAGTGGATACTTTAATTTATACCTTTACTAATAGCAATCAATGTACAAATGTGGATACTGCTATTATTACAGTAAACGCTTTGCCTACAGTTAGTATTGATAATGTTATTAATGCTTATTGTAATAATGAGGCAGATATGCAGGTGCTAATAACACCAATTGGTGGATTGCTAACAGCAACAAGTGGATTGACAGGAGATATATTTAGCCCTTCAGGAGCTAATCTTGGTGCAAATTCAATGACTTACTCCTATACAGATGCTAATGCATGTAGCAATTTAGAAACTGTAAATTTTGATGTTTTTGAAGCTCCTCAAGTAGACTTAGGTTCTGATAAAACTATTTGTATTAATCACGAACTAACTTTGGATGCTGGAGCTGGTGCAGGATATATGTATAACTGGAGCGATGGCTCAAGTCAGCAAATATTAATTTTAGATGTTCCTGCACTTGGTGTTGGTACTCATGATTTTAGTGTTGAAGTGCAAAATACAAACTGTCACGAAAGTGATACTATAGAAGTTACAATAGAAGCTTGTACTTCTATTGCTGACGATAAAAACAGTATTGATGTAAGTATCTATCCAAATCCTAGTACAGGCAAATTCTATATTTCTACAGAGAACAATTCGATAGAAACTGTGAGTATGAGAGTATATTCTGCAACAGGAAAAATAATATTGGAAAAGAGTTTTGAATCTAATTTGGATAATGAATTAGTAGATTTATCTAATCATCCATCAGGAATATATTATTTACAAATTAATAATAGCGATGGCTATATTCAGAAGAAACTTATTGTTCAATAATAGTGAATATATAATATATAAAAGGTCAGCATAAATAATGCTGACCTTTTTCTATTTAAGGCGTTTATTATTATGAAAATCAGCTATTTTGTAAAAATAAATTATTATATTTGCAATATCACAGTGTAATAAAACTCTTATGAGGTTAATTCTTTCTATTCTATTCATCATATTATACATACCATCGGTGTTCTCATACAATCAGGTTCATATGTTGAATATAGATGTGCCAAATTCAACCACTGATTTAAATACATACACCTATGTTTATAGTACTTTAGATACTAATAGTGATTTGAAATCTGTATTGGATGAAGAATTTGAATACAAGCCATCAGGACTAAATGTTGGTGTAAATAGCGAAATACATTGGATTAAATACACAATTAATAATCAGAAAGAGCAGAACGAAAAATTATATATTAATTTTCCCTATAATCATATAAATAAGATTATAGTTTATGCTGTGCGCGATGGAAAAATAATCCGAAAGTCACGAGTGGGAACCTACTTCTCGCACTTTAGTAAAGACTTTGTTTGTAGGAATAATGTTATAGAAATAAATTCACAAGAAGGACTTACTGAATATTATATTTATATAAATCATTTATATATGCCATTGCGTGCAGTTTCTTTTCTGCTCACCGAAACTGAAATGATAAAAAAAATAGCAGAAATTAATGCGCATATATGGTTTTGGAAGGGGATATTTGTATTTGCTTTGGTACTAACTCTAGTTTTATATATTTTAACGAAGGTAAAATCATTTCTTTATTACTTCCTGTTAAACCTTAGTACAGCCATGTTTTTTTTGATGGAAATTGGGGATTTTGTACTGCTTTTTGATAGAGATATTAATGGAATAATAATTGAAATTAAACATCTTGGAAATTGGTTAATTCTAATATTTTCACCATTATTTGTAAACTCTCTTTACCCCATAAAGAAAATGCGACCGAAGGTGTGGAAGACAATGTTTTCATTGGTATTAGTAATACCTTTTTTATGGACATTGGGCTTATTCCCTTACTTCAAAGATTCAATGTTCTTTTATTACAGTACTTATTATTTAATATTAGTTTCACTAGTAGTATTTCTGTTAATGATATATTTTACATTGGTAGCATACCGTAATGGGCATAAATCAGCAATATTTTTATTTATAGCATATTTAATTTATGTGACAACGGCTATCCTTAATATTATACTTCCTAATTTAGGTTTAAAGGAAAGTACTATGGATGTTTATGAGGTGTTTATTTATGGCTCACTCTTCGAAATATTTGTTTTTATGGCACTTATGACAATTTCAACTTATGAAGTTTATTCACAAAAGATTAAGCTTGAAAAAGAACAGCGAAAGAATAAGCAAGATATGTTGGCTGCGGTTGTAAAAGGTCAGGAATTTGAAAGAAATAGAGTAGGAATTGAGCTTCATGACCTTGTTGGAGCAAATATATCTGCCATAAACCTTAAAGTAAATAGCGATGATAAAGAGTTGAAATCCATAATATCATCCACTATTGCAATTGTTCGTAATTTGAGCCATGGACTTGTAACGCCTTCAATTAAAGGAAACAGATTCTGTGATGAGGTAGTGGATTTATGCCTAGTTTTTTCAAATGATAAACTAAAAGCTGATGCCTCATTCTTTAATTGGAAAGGTCTTAAAAATCCCGAAAATATGACTCATTTGTATAGGATTGTACAGGAGTTATTAAATAATGCGGTTAAACATAGTCAAGCAACAAGTGTAAACCTTCAGTTTGTTGTTAATGAACATGATGTAATGTCTGTTTTTTATGAAGATAATGGAATCGGCTTTAACTTACAGAAAGCTCTTAAGCAGGGTGGTATAGGTCTGCTAAATATTAATAATAGAATTGAATTGATTGGTGCCGATATTACCTATGAAACAAATGAAGGTAGTGAGGGTACTACGGTTGTAATAGTTATACCTAATAAATTACAAACCTCTAGTTATTAGAGGTATTAAATCCTAAGTAGTAATTTCCTCTTTTGTAAATGATATTTCATCAAATAAAAACCCACTAATCTCATATAATAATTATTAGTTTATCATTTTATAATGCACATATGTGCATTATCTTTGCTGCCTAATAATTATATATGGCACGTCCTAAAAACAATAGAAGAGTACATACTCCACCATTATATAGTGGCTTTAAACCTGTTGGTGTAAAGCGAGGAAGTTTGCAAACCGTAAACCTTTCGTTAGACGAATACGAAGCTATTCGTTTGGCCGATAAATTAGGTTTGTCGCATTTGCGAGCATCCCAAGAGATGAGTATATCTCGTTCTACTTTTTCGCGATTGATAGAAAATGCAAGAAAAAAAGTGTCTGATTTTATCATCTCAGGTAAATTTTTGCAAATAGAAGGAGGTAATATACACTTTGAAAATAACTTTATAAAGTGTGCTCATTGCAACTACTTATTTAAGGTGTCAATATCGGCATCGGTATTGAATTGTCCCAAATGTGGCTCCAATGATATAAATAGTATTGCAGGTGAATATGGACATGGACAGTGTTGTACAACGGATGTTTAATTTGTTAATGATAATAATATGAAAATTGCAATAGCAAGTGGTAAAGGTGGGACAGGTAAAACAACTCTGTCAACAAATCTAGCTTCATTTTTGGCAGAAAGCAATAATGTTGTTTTAACTGATTTGGATGTGGAAGAGCCAAACTCTGGCTTATTTCTGAAATCAGAATTGCTGCATCAAGAGGATAAACACAAAATGATTCCGGTATGGGATAGCACGGCTTGTACACTTTGTGGAAACTGTCAGCAGGTATGTAATTACCATGCTGTTTTGCGTATTTTGGATGACATTATGGTCTTTCCAGAGCTATGTCACTCATGTTATGCTTGCTCCGAATTATGCCCTACAAACTCGCTTCCTATGCAAGCAAAGAAAATGGGTGAGCTAAGGCATTTCAAAACTCCTAAATTTGACTTTATAGAAAGCCGACTTATCATAGGTGAGGAACAAGCAGTGCCACTAATAAAGCAAACTCTTGATTATATTGATACTAATTTCACTGATGATTATATAAAAATATTTGACTCACCACCGGGTACTTCTTGCCCAGTGATAGAGGCTACAAAAGATGCTGATTTGGTAATTCTTATTACTGAGCCAACACCATTTGGTTTCAATGATTTGAAGTTAGCAATTGATACAATGTATGAGCTTAAAAAGAGCTTTGCAGTAGTAATTAATAGGTATGGAATAGGTAATAAAGATGTGGATAATTATTGTGATAAAAAAAATATTCCAATAATTGCCAGAATCCCTAATGATAGAAAAATTGCTGAATTATATTCCAATGGCGAATTGCTATATGATAAAATTGTGGAAGTTAAGCAGCAGTTAGAGTCTGTAAGTAATTATATAAATACTTTAAAATAAGAATGATATGCGCGAAATAGTTGTAATATCAGGAAAAGGAGGAACAGGAAAAACCTCTATAACAGCATCCTTAGCAGTACTAGCTGGCGAAGATGTGGTGGTTGCCGATTGCGATGTGGATGCAGCAGATATGCATATTCTTCTACAGCCTAAGAATAGTGTTTCTGAGGATTTTTATAGCGGAGAGCTTGCTGTAATAAATCAAGATATATGTACGCAATGTGGTGCTTGCTTTGATGTTTGCCGCTTTGATGCCATTGATGTAAATGATGGTGTACATATAGTGGATGAATTATCGTGTGAGGGTTGTGGCTATTGTGCACGAGTTTGCCCTGTTGATGCGATTACTAATATCCCCTTAAATGTGGGCAAATGGCATATTGCAAAAACTCGTTTCAATCAGCATTTTGTACATGCCAAGCTTGGTATTGGTGCCGATAATTCGGGCAAACTTGTGGCTCAGGTAAAGAATGTTGCCAAAGAAATAGCCATAAAAGAGAATAAGCAGTTTGTGCTTGTGGATGGTTCGCCAGGAGTTGGCTGCCCAGTAGTTTCATCGCTATCAGGAGCTAATTTTGTGGTTCTAGTTACCGAGCCTACTGTTTCGGGCTTGCACGACTTAAAACGAGTTTTTGAGTTGGTAAATAAGTTTCATATAAAGGCAGGTTGCATAATTAATAAGGCCGATTTAAACCTCGATAAAGCCAATGAGATAATCAAGTTTCTAAAGGATGAAAATATAGTGCATTTAGCAAATATCCCTTATGACGAAAGCTTTACCGAAGCAATGACAGAGTGTAAAACCATAGTAGAAATTGAAAATAGTAAAATAAAGCATCTAATTAATGATGCTTGGCAATTAATAAATAAAAACATATAAAAATAAATAGATATGAGTAATAAAAAAGTAGCTGTGCCAACATTAAATGGCATGTTAAGCGCGCATTTTGGCGGAAGTGAATATTTCACAATTTACGATGTAGTTGATAATAAGATTGTAGATACAGCAATATTGCCTGTTCCTGAGCATACCACAGGTTCGTATCCTAATTTTCTGGCAACGCAAAATATTACTGAAATTATAGTAGGTGGTATTGGCGGGAAGGCTATTACGATTTTCAATAATTTTGGAATTAATGTATTCCTTGGAGCCAATGTTAAAGATACTAAGCAATTGGTGGAAGAGCTGCTAGAGGGCAAATTGCAGCTAACAGGTAATTCATGCAATCACGAAGGTGATGGTCCTGAAAGCCATGGTGATCATAATCATCATCATTAATTTATTGAAAAATAAAAACACAAA
The DNA here is from genome assembly GCA_002254285.1 of Bacteroidetes bacterium 4572_112. Classification (GTDB taxonomy): domain Bacteria; phylum Bacteroidota; class Bacteroidia; order Bacteroidales; family UBA1556; genus UBA6267. Next base: position 9,052 of record NIUZ01000001.1, read on the forward strand.
ATTATGCTTACTGAAGAGATAATAAGTTTTTTTAATTCGGTGTCAATTATGGCTTTGGGTACTGCTGATAGCAAAGGGACCCCAAATGTATCGGCAATAGCATCAAAAAAAATTATTGATGCCAATACAATCTTGACGATAGATACTTTTCATAATAAAACCATTGAAAATATTCTAGAGAATGATAAAGTTAGCTTGGCTATGTGGCGCGATTCTGAAGGCTACCAAATAAAAGGAAAGGCTAAATATCATACCGAAGGTGATTTCTTTGAAAAAGCTAAAGAGTGGATTTTAGAATTAAAACCTAAGAAAATTGTAAAAGGTGTTTTGGAGATAAGCATTACAGATATTTATTACCTAACACCAAATTATGAATTGGCAGGAAAAAGTATTTGAAACAAATAAAACATTAAACACGTGACTACACCTGCCTTTCGGCAGATAGGTATCACCAAATTAATAAATTTTAAACTTATGAAAATAGTATTTACAACACAAGGCACCGAATGGGATTCTAAAATGGATGCCCGATTTGGTAGAGCAAAATATTTTCTTATTTATGATGAGGAAACTGAGCAATTGACAACAATGGATAATTCTGATGTGGAAAAAGAAGCCCACGGAGCAGGACCTAAAGCAGCTCAAAAAATGGCTGAGGCAAAGGTTAATATTCTTATCACAGGAAATGGTCCTGGTGGTAATGCTGCTACTGTTTTGCAGCGCCTAGGTGTAAAATCATACATTGGTGCTGCAGATTATTCTGTTAAAGAGGCTTACGAAGCTTTTAACACAGGTAAACTTAAGGAATTCTAATTTATCAATAGAATCTCAAAACACATAATATCCTCCAAAGTATTGGCTTTGGAGGATAGCTTACAACAAAAAATCACAAATCACATAAAACAATACCTATGAACAAAGCAGCATTTTATGGTACAGCATGTATCAATTTAGAAACTACTATTGGGAAATCCTCTTATAGTGGTGTATTGGATTTATTAGTTTTAGAATCAGATACTCATCCAAATTACTATTCAAGAGCAAATTTCCCACCAAATAAGCATAAAGATAATTGGCGCCTTTTTCTTTTGGTAAAGAAGCCTATTAATTGTTTTCAAGACCTTGTTCTTCGCAAATCGTATCAAATAAAGGATAAGCTTAGCTCAAATGTGGAGATTATGCCTGGGCAAATTGTATTCGAGAAAAAAGAAACTCAATGTATTAGAATTAATACCAATGATGCCACTTCTTTAGCAATGATTATTGAAGAATTTCAAGCAATAGGTATCGACTTTGTGAAAGATAAAAAAGTTAAAGAGTTTACCACAAAAGTATTTTTTAAGAGATATACAGAGTTTGTAAAAATTCAAGATGGGGTTTATTGTGATAGCGTTTTAGAAGGTAGATATTTCTTCGAAATCAATAAACTTATCGATTGGGAAGCATTTATAAAAGGGGTAGAGATGATTAAGAATAATTGTAATTTTCATTTATTTGATCCATTCTTAGCATTTAATATTTCTCATGATAAAGCAAGTGATTTCTTTGGAATATATTCTGAACACTGTGACCAAGAGCGCTTTGGCGAGCTAAGAGATAATATAAATAGGGTATTCTCTTTATAGATAAAATATTATATACGAATAAGAGCCGCTGACCTTTGGTCAGCGGCTCTTATTGTTTTAGTGGAGGTGTTATTATTTCAAAAACTACTTAATGATAAATTTCTTTTGAACTTTATTCCCATAGCTATCAATAATACTTACAAAATATATTCCTTTTGCAATGTCATAAAAACTAATAATTGTACTTCCATTTTCAGAGTTTGAGTTAAATGCAATCTTCTTTCCCAAGATATTCATAAGCTCAATTTCTTTTATTTGCACTCCTTTATGTTCAATAACTAAATTGTCACCTTTATTTAGTGGGTTGGGGAATAGCTTGATATTATTTGCTTTTGATAGATTTATTCCATCGACCAAAACGTCAATATAGTCGTTTATTGTTATACTATCGCTTTCGGTAGTAGTGGAAATTACAAGTTTAACACTGTACAGCCCTTCTGTTTGATATGTATGCAAAGGGTTTTCCATGGAAGAAGTGTCTCCATCACCAAAATACCAAATATAATTTTCGGGGCTTCCCAAAGATGTGTTTTGGAAGTTGACGGTTAAAGGTGCTACCCCTGAAGTTATATCAGCATTAAAATCTGCTGACAAAGATTGCGGTATAATTCCATTATTTGCCGTATTTGATCTGCTTGTATTATAGTTTGTATTGGCTTTATAATTATATGGTTGACAAATATATGGGCTCACAATCTCTACTTGATAATAAAGCGCTCCTGCAGGAGGATTTAAGTCGGTAAAGGAATTATTTAATCCACCTACTGAGTCTATCTTTACCCAATTCATACTAGGATCAGTACGCCATATTCTATATGTTTGTACAGGAATTCCTTCATAATAATTCCATAAAAGATTCCATGAACTACCAGCTCCTTGATTTATGCTTAGGTGCATGGTTTTGTGTTTTCCACTAAGCGCGCTTTCATTGCCGCAAGAGTCTACATTCGATATTTTATACGAATATGCTTTCACTGCAGGATTTGAGTTTATATCCTCAAAAACCCCTGCTGAATCTGCTGGAATAAATCCTATGGAATCATATACATTTACTACCGATGATTCGGCGTATATTTTATAATAATCAATTGCTCCTTGTATATGTTTCTCAAAAACAACAACATTATGCCCTAAAACATCATCTACCGTTACCAAACATATAGAATCTGCATCCAATGCTCCAACATATACGGTCATAGTATCGGTAGAAGACAATGTGCCATCTGTTACAGTGCAATAGTAATCGTAGCTTTGCGTTAAGTTGCCAGTTACCAAAGTGTTTCCATTTATGGAAGCAGGAGTAGGGCCATTTGTTGTCCAAGTGTATGTTAGAGTTCCACTTCCTGAGTATGCAGGATTTGCAATAATTGTAGCAGGTTGGCTACAGTTAGTCGTGTCATCTGCCATGCTCAATTCAAGGTAAACACCTGCACTTTCAGTTTTTATTATTGTGCCATTATCACCTACAGCATAAGCAGTATCATTGCTATAGCAATATATTGAATTCAGATTTTCTATTGTAGGGGAATTCTGTGTAACCCATGTAGTACCTCCGTTTATAGTATGTAGTATAATTCCTCCATCTCCCACGGCATACCCATTATTTGTATCCGAAAAATGTATAGCATTAATATGTGAAGTAGTTCCGGAGCTTAATGGAGTCCATGACATTCCACTATTTGTAGTTTTAAAAATATTGCCGCTTTCTGCAGCAGCAAAGCCAGTTGTTGCACTTACAAAGTATATATCATTTATTTTGCTAATGGTAGTAGAAGGTAATCCAAAATAGCTTGCCCCAGAGGTTGTTCTATTAATAAATCCTTGAATAAAATTATAATCACCACCCACAACACCATTACTAACATCAGTAAAATGAACAGCATTTAAAGTAAAAGTTGTTCCTCCAGAAATAATAGGGTCGCTCCATGTAGTTCCGTTTATGGTTTTTCTAATAATTCCAGCACCACCAACGGCATAACCAGTTGTTGCAGTTGGGAATTGCACATCATTAAGATTTGTTGTAGTTCCTGAGCTTTGTGTTGTCCACGTTGTACCATTACTCGAATAATAAATTGTTCCACCATTACCAACGGCCCATCTAGCAGCTGATGTTCCTGCAATTGCGTTCAGTGTAGATGTTCCCATTGATTGTGAACTCCAAATCAAACCACCATCAGTACTTTTTAGTATTTCACCTGCCGTTGCCGAACCTCCAACGCAATGTATTATTGTGTCGTCTATTATCATTAAATCGTTTATGCTAGAGGTATAGCCAGAGTTCAAAGTCTGCCAACCACTTTGGGCATTCATACTTATTGATATTATAAAAAGAAAGACGGATAGTATAATTGTTTTCATATGGATTGATTTAAGTATTCTTAAATTAGTGGATTTTAAGATTGAAATTGAAATGTTTTTTTACAGAACAATTAACAAAGTGTTGATAGTGTTGTAAATATGTAATTTAAACTATTATCAATTATTTCTATGTGATTATTTATTATTGGTAAAAATAAGAAAAAATACACCTTTATTCAAGTTTTTCTTTGATTTATTTTATTGCTAGGTGTCAGTGTCACTAGAAGTTATGCTGAAGCTGCGCTCTAGCTTATTGCTATGTTGCAATTGAGCGTGTGATTTGGAGTGATCTGCATAATGAGATATGGGTGGTGATATAGTCTAGTTGTGTTTTAGAAACAGGCTAAGCTTTTAAAATCTTAAAGCTAAGCCTCCGCTTTTAAGCAATGCCCAAATGAATCAATTCAAGCCCTTCACGGAATATGGTTTGCAAGGAAATCATACATATTTTTTTTGTACATTTGCACGCTAAAATTTGAGGCAATTACTATGCCTCGAATATACTGAGTAAATACATAATACAATAATAAATGAGCAATCAATATCGTACCTACAAACGTCTGAACCTATCTGAATTAGGTAAAGAAGTAAAGCAGCAATGGGATGAAAATAATGTCTTCGATAAATCTGTAGAAAACCGTAAAGATAAATCTACTTTCGTGTTCTATGAAGGTCCTCCATCAGCAAATGGTGTGCCTGGTATTCACCACGTTATGGCGCGTACTATCAAAGATTTGTTTTGTAGATATAAAACCTTGCAGGGTCAACGTGTTGAGCGTAAAGCTGGTTGGGATACTCATGGCTTGCCAGTGGAGATTGGTGTGGAGAAGAGTTTGAACATCACAAAAGAAGATATTGGAACAAAAATATCTGTTGAAGATTATAATAAAGCTTGCCGTACCGAGGTGATGAAATATAAGAATCAATGGGACGACCTTACTCAACAAATGGGTTATTGGGTTGATCTTGATGACCCTTATATCACTTTCGATAATAAATATATAGAATCGGTTTGGTGGTTGCTTAAGCAGTTGTATAATAAGGATTTACTTTATAAAGGATATACAATTCAGCCTTATTCTCCTGCTGCAGGTACAGGTCTTAGTACTCACGAACTTAATCAGCCTGGCTGCTATCAGGATGTAAAAGATACCACTGCTATTGCTCAGTTTAATGTGGTACGTAACGATAAGTCAGAGTTCCTTTTCGATGATGGAGATGATAAGGTGCAGATGATTGCTTGGACGACCACTCCTTGGACTTTGCCTTCGAATACAGCTCTTGCTGTGGGCCCAAAAATTGAATATATAAAAGTTAAAACTTTTAACCAATATACTGGCGAACCTATCACTGTGGTTCTTGCCAAAAAACGCTTTGCTGCTTATTTTCCAGAGAAAAATGCTGAATTAGCAATGGAAGATTATAAGCTTGGTGACAAAAATATTCCCTTTCAGTTAGTTGCCGAATATGTTGGTAATGACCTTGCGGGCATTTCTTACGAGCAGCTAATTCCATTTGTAAAACCAATGGGTAAAGCTTTCGAAATCATCACTGGTGATTTCGTAACTACCGAAGATGGTACTGGTATTGTGCATATTGCGCCAACTTTTGGTGCTGATGATGATAGAGTGGCTAAGATTGCTGGTATTGTGCCTTTGGTGCTTATTGATGCCGAAGGTACTCGCTGCCCAATGGTAGATTTAGCTGGTCGTTTTTATAATATAGATAAGTTAGATAAGGACTTTGTTGCAGAATATGTTAACGAAGATATATATGCCGAATTTGCAGGACGATATGTGAAGAATGCTTACGATGAGTCAATTGATGCCAAAGCTGCAACCCTTGATATCGACCTTTCGGTAATGCTTAAGAAGCAGAATAAAGCTTTCAAAGTAGAAAAGCATGAGCATAATTACCCACATTGCTGGCGTACTGATAAGCCAGTGTTGTACTATCCTTTAGACTCGTGGTTTGTGAAAACTACAAACTATAAAGATCGTATGCTAGAGCTTAATAAAACCATCAATTGGAAACCAAAATCTACTGGTGAAGGCCGTTTCGGAAACTGGTTAGAAAACCTTGTTGATTGGAATTTAAGTCGCTCTCGTTTTTGGGGTGTGCCATTACCAATTTGGGTTAGTGAAGATAGAAAAGAGCAAATTTGTATAGGCTCTGCTGAGGAATTGAAATCTGAAATTGAGAAATCAATGGCAGCTGGTTTTATGACAGAAAATCCAATGGCTAATTTTGTTGTTGGCGATATGTCGAAAGAAAATTATGAGACTTTTGATTTCCATAAACCTTATGTGGATAGTATATATCTAGTTTCGGAAAGTGGACAAAAGATGGTTCGCGAGTCGGATCTTATTGATGTTTGGTTCGATTCAGGATCGATGCCTTATGCACAGTTCCACTATCCGTTTGAGAATAAAGATACTTTTGAGGAGAAATTCCCTGCCGACTTTATTGCCGAGGGAGTAGACCAAACTCGTGGTTGGTTCTTTACTCTTCATGCTATTGCCACCATGGTTTTTGACTCGGTGGCTTATAAAAATGTAATTTCTAATGGTCTTGTGCTCGACAAAAAAGGTAATAAAATGTCGAAGCGCCTTGGTAATGGTGTAAATCCATTTGAGACAATTGATAAATATGGTGCTGATGCTACTCGTTGGTATATGATTACCAATGCTCAGCCATGGGATAATCTTAAATTTGATACCAACGGAATAGCAGAGGTACAGCGCAAATTTTTCGGAACAATTTATAATACATACTCTTTCTTTGCGCTTTATGCCAATATTGATGGCTTTAAGTATGAGGAAGCGGATATCGCTTTTGCCGACAGACCAGAGATTGACCGATGGATTCTTTCGGAGCTTAACACTCTTGTAAAAACTGTGGAGAAAGCTTATGATGAGTATGAGCCAACAAAAGCAGGTCGTGCAATTCAGAATTTTGTGGATGCTCACCTTAGCAATTGGTATGTACGCTTATCGCGTCGCCGTTTCTGGAAAGGTGATTATTCTACCGACAAAATTTCGGCTTATCAAACACTATATCGTGCTCTTATCACTATTGCCCAGCTTGGCTCGCCAATAGCGCCAATGTTTATGGATAGATTGTATCAAGATTTGAATAATCTAGCTAAGAAAAACGATGCTGAATCAATTCACCTTACTGATTGGTTTGAGGCTAATGTTAATGAGATTGATAAAGAGCTAGAAGAGCGTATGCAAATGGCTCAGAGCTATTCTTCAATGGTATTAGGCCTTCGTAAAATCAATAAAATTCGTGTTCGTCAACCATTGCAGAAAATAATGATTCCTGTTAGTGGTTCTAAAATGCAAGAGCAAATAGAGAAGGTTAAAGACCTAATTCTTTCGGAAGTAAATGTGAAAGAATTGCAATTTTTGACAGATGATAGCGATGTATTGGTGAAGAAGATAAAACCAAACTTCAAGACATTGGGTCCTAAATATGGCAAAATGATGAAGCAAATTGCTGGGGCAATCAATAAATTTACTGCTGAGGATATCAAAGAAATCGAAAAGGCAGGCGTTTATACATTGAATATTGATGGTGAGCAATTGCAAATTGATACTGCTGATGTTGAGATAGCTACACAAGATATTCCAGGTTGGGCCGTTAGTAATTTAGGAGAACTTACTGTTGCTCTTGACATCTCTATAAGCGATGAATTATTAAACGAAGGTATTGCTAGAGAATTTATCAACCGTATTCAAAACTTGCGAAAAGACAGTGGTTTTGATGTTACTGACAAAATTAACATTGACATATTAACAAATGATTCTGTTTCGAGTATAATTGATAGTAATTTAGATTATATTTGTTCGGAAACTTTAACGGAAAACTTGCAATGGATCGATGCTGAAAATTCTGACTTTACAGAGTTGGATTTAGGAAATGACATTATTGTAAAAGTTAAGGTCAGTAAGATATAAGAACATAACATTCAATACATATATAATATGAACGAAGAAACAAAACGTCCGAGATATACCGATGAGGACCTTAAAGAATTTAAGGTCCTTATAGAGGGTAAATTAATAGAAGCTAAAGAGAACCTAGAGCTTTTAATTGAAGCTTATACTAATACAGGAAATGGTACAGAGGATACAGCACCAAGTTTTAAGGTATTAGAAGAGGGAAACTCTGTGCGATCTAAAGAAGAGAATGCTCAAATGGCAGCACGCCAGCAAAAATTCATTAAGAATTTGGAGAATGCTCTACTACGTATAAAGAATAAAACATACGGAATTTGTCGCGAAACAGGTAACCTTATTTCAAAAGAGCGCCTTCGTTCAGTACCTCATGCTACTCTTAGTATCGATGCTAAAATGTCGCAAGGTAAAAGGAGATAAATAAACGAATATTTTTGTTTTAAGAAATAATAGTAATGAGGATTAGTTTGGTATAATGTCAAACTAATCCTCGTGCTTTTTTATTTAGTATTATCAATTTATAGAAAATAATTTTCTCTTGAAAAAGCCAATATTATTAGTTTTAGTAATTCTGATTTTGGATCAGGTACTTAAAATATGGGTAAAAACCAATATGTCATTGGGCGATTCTATTCCAATGCTTGGCGAATGGTTTTTTATTCATTTTGTTGAGAATAAAGGTATGGCATTTGGTTGGCAGCTTTTTGGTGGTGGCGAATTTGGAAAAATTTTCCTCAGTATCTTTCGGATTTTGGCTGTTGGAGGTATTTTCTATTATTTATATTTAATTGTAAAGCAAAAAAAACATCCTGTATTTATATATAGTATAGCCTTGGTATTGGCTGGGGCAATAGGCAATATTATCGATAGTTTATTCTATGGGCTTATTTTTGAAGCATCAGGTCCTTTTACTGTTGCTCAACTTTTTCCTGAAGGTGGAGGTTATGCCGAATTTTTGCATGGTAAGGTTGTAGATATGTTCTACTTTCCTATTATTGAAGGTGTATATCCTCATTGGGTTCCATTGGTTGGTGGCGACTATTTTCAGTTCTTTCAGCCAGTATTTAATATTGCTGATGCGTCCATATCTGTGGGTGTAGCTATACTTGTACTTGGGCAGAAAAAATTCTTTGCTGAGGCGCATACTAATATTGATTCTGATGAAGAGTTGGAGGAATTTATTAAGCCCACAAAGGAATAGACAAATACTTCTAATAAGATTCTAATTTTTTTTATTATGCATAAATCACAAAAAATCACTCTAGGGTTTTCATCATGCCCCAATGATACTTTTATTTTTGATGCCATGATTCATGGTAAAATTGATACTGAAAGTCTTAGCTTCGATTTAATAATTGAAGATGTAGAGGAGCTAAATAGACGCGCATTTAATAATGAATTAGATATTACCAAAATTAGTTTTAATGCTTATACCAAGCTAATAGATAATTATATACTATTAGATTCGGGAGCTGCTCTTGGCGAAAATTGTGGCCCACTTATTATTGCAAATAAAGAAGTTTCTATGGACAAATTGCAGGATAAAGTTATTGCTATTCCAGGTATAAATACCACTGCAAACTTGTTGATGAGCTTAGCTTTTCCTGAACATAAGAATAAAAAAGAGATGATTTTTTCTGATATCGAAAAAGCTATTATAAGTGGCGAGGTTGATGCTGGATTAATTATTCATGAGAGTAGATTTACCTATGAACAAAAAGGACTTAAGAAAATTCTTGATATTGGTGAATACTGGGAGTCTACCACAGGAACTCCAACGCCGCTAGGTGGTATTATTGCCAAAAGAGAATTAGGGGAAGAATTAATCTTAAAAGTGAATAGGGTTCTTAAACGAAGTGTAGAATTTGCTTTTGCAAACCCTAAAAGTGGAATAGATTTTATAAGAGAACACTCGCAAGAAATGAGCGAAGAGGTAATGTATAAGCATATTGCCCTTTATGTTAATGATTATAGCTTGGATCTTGGTGCAAAGGGTAAATTAGCAGTAGAAAAATTATTTAAAGCTTCGAAGGAAGCTGGATTTATTCAAGAAAGTGATAAGAAGTTATTTTTATAGATATAAAATATAAAATTTAAATGAAAAAAGCCGAAGTTTCCCTTGGCTTTTTTTTATTTCAATTTTATTAATTAGTGATCCGATATTATTGTATGACAAACATTATTTTCTGCAAGATCGCAGTAGAAACAAACCGTATGTTGATTGTTTATTAGCACTAAAGGAACGTTTATTGAGGAGGGAATCTACCGGATCCACGTAAACAAAAGTAGATGTATATAATACGTAAATAAATGCAAAATTACCTGAATCGTATAGGTAAAATGCCTGTTTTTTGGACAAAAAAATAACCCAACGAATACTTGATTCGTTGGGTTATCAAAAGTGGGACCACCTGGACTTGAACCAGGGACACACGGATTTTCAGTCCGATGCTCTACCAACTGAGCTATGATCCCCTCTTGCTGGTTAAGCGGCTGCAAAGATAGTATCTTTTTCTTAAGTTCGAACTAATAATTGCAAAAAAAAATAATTATTTTGCAATTATTTTACATGTCTTTTGTTAATCAGTAAGTTATGATATTATGAAAAATATTATTTTTATTTTATTGCTCATTATATTCGTTACTTTTGCGCAAATTAATAATTATTAGCATGCAATTAATCCTTGATTTCGGAAATACTTTTCAAAAATGTGCTGTCTTTGACAGAGAAAATATGATTTCTGATATCAAGTTTGAGAAAATTAGCTTGAATGATATTGTTGATTATACAAATAGTTTCCCCAATATCAAATCTTGTATTTTGTCGTCGGTAATGAATACTCCTGAGGATATTATTGACTATTTAAATCATAAATTTGATTTTATTGAACTTAATTCTAAGTCATTAATTCCTATAACAAATAAATATTCCACTCCTGATACTTTGGGTAAAGATAGATTAGCAGCAGCAGTAGCTGTTTGTAAATTAGCCAAAGGAAAAGCTGCTTTGTCAATAGATATTGGTACTGCCATAAAATTTGATTTAGTAAACAGCGATAAGGAATATTTGGGAGGAAGTATTTCTCCAGGATTATTTTTAAGATTTAAGTCTTTGCATACTTTTACTGCAAAATTGCCGTTAGTGGATTACAACAATTTACATAGTTTAATTGGAACAGATACACAGACCTCAATATTATCAGGGGTTATGAATGGTGCAATTGCCGAAGTAAATGCTTTTATTGAGATATATAAGAGTCAATATGAAGGTATATTAATTTTTATTACTGGAGGAGAGAGTATTTATTTTGTAAATCATATAAAAAGTAAGATATTTGCCGTTTCAAATTTGGTACTTATAGGACTAAACGAAATTTTATTATTTAATGAATAAAGAAACAGATTATAAATCGATTATTTTCTTTAGCATACTGATGTTGCTAACGACTTTAACCGCACAAGCACAGGTAAGATTAGAATCGCCATACTCAAGATTTGGTTTAGGAGATATCAATCCAGGATATAATGTCTTTCAATCATCAATGGGAGGTGTTTCCTATGGTGTTATTGACCCATACCGTATTAGCTCTATTAATCCAGCATCATATGCTAAAATTGATACCGGTAGCTTTGTTTTTAATGCAGCATTCAATGGTTTGTTTGTAAACACAAAAACAGATGCTCAAGAGAATAATGCTAACTATTTCAATATGGACTACTTAAAGTTTGCCTTGCCTATTACTGGTTGGTGGCGTACAAGTGGTGGTTTAGTGCCTTATTCTACTGTTGGCTATAACCTAAATACATATAAAGATGTTGATTCTATAGGTAGCGTAAGATTAGGTTATACTGGCAATGGTGGAATTACCAAAGTTTATTGGGGAAATGCTTTTACATTATTTAAAGGTTTTGCTGTTGGGGTAAATGCTTCATATATGTTTGGTAATATAAATATTGCTCAGGAGAGTGAATTGCAGGAACATAGTACAGCTTTTAAGTATCGAATTAAAAACTCGGTTGATTTGCGAGCTATGTATTTTGATTTTGGAATACAATACGATACTAAGTTTGGCAAGGATAAAGAATATTTTTTGGGTTTGGGAGCAGTATATGCACCTGAGCAATCTTTAAAAACTACTAGCTCATCACTAGGTGTAACATACACTGGTGGTGGCGAAGGCTTTGAGTATATTAAAGATACAGTACTTTTGGTTGATAAAGGTACAGGAAGTGTAGTAATGCCAATGAAAATAGGTGGTGGTTTTAGTGTTGGAAAAACTGCAAAATGGATGATTGCTGTTGATGCAACTTACGAAGAGTTTAGTAAGTTCAAAATTAGTGGATTAGATCAAGAATATAATGATAATATTAGATATAATATAGGTGGTCAGTACTTTGTTGGTAAGCTTGCTCTTAATGCAGGGGCCAATATTACAAACTCCTTTTTAAAATTGAATGGTACAGATATAAATGAATTTGGCATAAGTTTTGGTATGGGCTTCCCCCTAAAAAGTACTACGACTATGGTTTCATATATTGATTTAGGTATTGAAGCAGGACGAAGAGGTACAACAGACAATAACCTTATCGAACAAGATTATATAAGAGTGAAGTTGGGGATTAATATTAGAAATACATGGTTTAGAAGACCAAAGTATCTATAGAAATTAAAAATTGTAAATTATGAATAAATTAAAATTAGTTATTGCAAGTTTGGCAATGTTTATGTTTATTAGTGTTAGTGCACAGGAAACTGCTGCCACTTCGTCGAAAGAGCTTAATAGATTTGAAAAAAACAGAAGCGAGTTAGCCGGAAAATATGGTGCTGATAGTGTTAAATGTGTAATGGAACTTAGTTTATACAGAGAGTTCTATAAGCAATGGAAAGCAAGTAAATATACTGAAGATAATTTAGTGGATCAATCGTTCAAATCTTGGACTTATTGTTTTCACGCGGCTCCTATAGCTAGTAAGAATATGTATATTCATGGCGAAAGAATGGCTAAGCATTATATAAAGGTTAATAAAGATAATCCTGAAGTTAAACAAGCTTGGGTTGATACTTTAATGATGGTTTATGATCAACGTATTAAATACTACGGTGATGATAAGGCAAAGCCAGAAGGTGTATTATTGGGTCGTAAGGCGCAATTCTGCCTAAAGTATGAAAAAGATAGCGCTAATCTTTATTATCCAGCTTTCAGAAAATCTTTTGAAATGATGGGTAACAACTCTGAGGAGCTTACATTATACTATTACTTTATTGCAAGTATATACTATGTGAAGCAAACAGGAGCTGAAAGAGATTTAATTCTTGAAAATTATGTCGAAATACAAGATGTTATAGCATATAATATGAATAAGTATGCTGATAATGCTAAAGTATATAGTCGTTACGAGAAGGTTTCTAATAATATTGAGAAAAATGTAAAGAAATTTGCTACTTGCGAAAAGCTTATTCAATTATACGGACCTAAGCTTGAGAATAATCCTGATGATTTGAAGTTGGCAAAAAATATTGTAAAATTCTTTGAAGCACGTAAGTGTACTAAGAATGATACCAACGATACTTATTTCAATGCATTGGCAAAGGTACATGCTGCTGAGCCAACGCCAGAGTCTGCTTTATCAATGGGTAAAATGGCTTTTGAAAGAGAAGAAACAAGTAAAGCTTTAACTTATTTAGAGGAAGCAACAAAAACTCTTTCTGATTCAAATGCCCTAAAAAAAGGTTCTGCTTATTTACTACTTGCTGAGGTATACCGATCAAAAGGTAAACTTGCGGCATCTCGTTCTGCTGCATATAGCGTATTAAAATATAAGCCAAATGAAGGTATGGCATATATCATCATTGGTGACTTATATACTAGCTCTGCTGCTAAATGTACTTCACAAGGTTTGAGAGTTTCATACTGGGCTGCTTATGATAAATATAAGCAAGCACTTAATCTTTCAAAAGAGGATAAGATAAAAAACATCGCTCGTAAAAAGATGGCTGTTATCAAGAAAAGTTTCCCTGAAAACCAAGATCTTTTCATGAGAAATCTTAAAGAAGGACAGGCTATAAAAGTAGAATGTTGGATAAACGAAGAAACTAAAGTAAGAGCAAGATAATGCTTAACTTATTTGTTAAATAATATATAAATAGGGATAAAGAGATTTATTCCTATTTTTTTATTTAATCAAAATGGTATTTTGATTAATTTTACACAAATTATTATCGGTAGAATATGATGGCTAATTTATTTTCAGGAAGAGTTTTAGGAGTTTCATTATTGTTTGTAGTAATACTTATTATGTCGAGCTGCGAAAATGATATAGCTGTGGTTAATTCACTTACTGTGGATGAAAACACTCCAATAGAGTCGTCGTATGATGTGGATATGAACTATACAGACTCAGGTAGGTCAGTTATGGTGTTGCATAGCCCCGAGGTTAATAGATATCCTACAGAAGAAGAGTATTTGGAAATGCCCAAGGGTATGAATATGGTTTTTTATGATTCATTGGGAAACCAAAAATCTAATCTTAAATCCGAATATGCTATAAATTATGTTGATAAAAAAATAATGGAGGCAAGAATAAATGTTGTTGCTACCAATGCCAAAGGCGATAAATTATTCACTGAATTGCTTACTTGGGATCAAAAGAAGAAACAGATTTATACAAATGTGCCTGTAAGGGTTATACAAGAAGGTAAAACTTTATTTGGTGACGGATTGGTTGCTGACGAAACATTTACTGATTATGAAATTATAAATCCTCATGGCGAATTTGATATTGAGTCCGAAGAGGAAGCAGAACCTGCTCCTTCGAAGTCCAAAGAAAATAAGTCGGGAAATAGTTCAGCAACTAAAAAGTCCACGAATTCCAAAGAAACAAAAAAAACTTCCAAAAAGAAGTCTGATGATGAGTTTGGTGATTTTGATTCATATTAAATATAATGAGCACTATCGTAATTATAATTTTAGTGAGTATATTTTTCTCTGCCCTATTTTCAGGAATAGAGATAGCCTTTGTGTCTGCCAATAAACTGAAAATAGAATTAGATAAAAGTAGGAATAAAATATCTGGCAAAATACTATCGTGGTTTAACCTTCGTGAGTCTAAGTTTATTGCTATGCTTTTGCTAGGAAATAATATTGCTCTTGTTGTATACGGTATGTATATGGAAGAATATCTTAACCCTAAGTTATTCGCTATACTTCCCGAATTTATGCATGGAAACCTTGTAATTCTGTTAGCAAATACAATAATTTCTACCATCATTATTCTGATTTTTGCAGAGTTTATTCCAAAGGCAACTTTTCGCCTAATGGCCAATAGGATAATGGAGATTTTTAGTGTTCCCTTAGTAGTGATATATTATATTATGTCGCCTATAGCAACTGCTTTTATCAAGATATCGGAGTTTATTCTTCATAATATATTTGGTGCCGATATTTCTAATCAAACATATAGATTCTCTACCATTGATTTCGATAATTATATTGAAGAGTTTAAAGGAAGTGAAGATAATGAAACTGAGGAAATAGACTCGGATTTACAGATTTTTCAGAATGCTATTGATTTTAAAACCACGAAAATTCGTGAGTGTATGGAGCCACGTACCGAAATTAAGGCTGTTGAAAAAGGAAATAGTATTGAGGAACTTAAAGAGGCTTATCGCGAATCGGGGCATTCAAAAATCATTGTATATGAGGATGATATAGATAATATTATAGGCTATGTACATGCTTACGACCTAGTGAATAATCCTAAGAGTATAGAGTCTATATTGCGTAATATTGATTTCATTCCAGAAACAATGCCCGCAAATAAAATGCTCAATAAGATGTTAAACAAAAATAGCAGCATAGCCATTGTTCTTGACGAATTTGGCGGTACTGCAGGCATGGTTACTATGGAAGATCTTATTGAAGAAATATTTGGCGAAATAGAAGATGAGTTTGATAAGGAAGAATTGGTGGAAAGCCAAATTGAAGATAATATATATATTCTGTCCACAAGATTAGAGATTGATTACTTGAACGAAAAATATAATTTTAACTTTCCTATCTCTGAGGAATACGAAACATTAGGTGGATTGATAACCACTGTTCACGAAAACATACCGCAAAACGGTGAAGTGGTAATATTCCAAAATTACTCCTTTGAAATTATAAAAGCTAGTAATGCTAAAGTGGAAACAGTAAGGTTATCCTTACTTTAGAGCTATTAAGGTGTTGAAGAACAGGGTTGTATTGTAATGATATGACCCTTTTTTTATGAATGAAATTTTATTTTTAAACTTAATATTTTGTACGTACATTTGCCAACTTATATTAAATAATACATAATGGCAGCAATAGGAAAAATTAGAGAAAAATCAGGATTATTATTAGCGATTATTGGCTTAGCGTTAGCGGCTTTTGTTTTGGGTGATTTATTTAAAAACCTTGGACAGAATAACAATATCGATCGAGATAAAATTGCCCTGATAAATGGTGAGAAAGTAGGTGTTCAAGAATTTAGTAATAAAGTAAGCCAACAGGCCGATTTATTGGTACAACGAAAAAATAGAAATCTTACAACAGAAGAGTCTTATACCAACACTATTAATGTTTGGAATATGACGAAAAGAGAAGTTATAATGCGTCAGCAAATGGTTGAGCTAGGACTTCTTCAGAATGTTGGTGGTATACCACAGCTTTCTATGGACGAGTTTATGGGTAATATCTATAGCGCAACTCCACATAGAGAGGTAGTAAGATTCTTTACAGGAGATTATAATGGTAGCATTGCTCAGGACCAAGTAAAAGGGTTCTTCGATTTTATTGAAAGAGGAGTAAATAGCGAAAATGCTGAGGAAAGAAGTAAAGCAATGGAATATAAGCAACAATGGGGCTTATTTAAAGGCAGCTTTAAGGAAGTTCTTATCGAAACTAAATACAATAACTTAATTGTAAAAGCTTATTATTTGCCTAAGGCACTAGCAGAAATGGATTTTGATGCTAATAATATTAATAATAAAGTTGCTTATTTTGGAGCTTCTTATAAAAATATTAGTGACGAAGAAGCAATCGCTACTGATGCAGATTATTTAGCTTATTATAATGAGCACAAAAAAGAATTTGATGCTAAAGAGGCAACTCGCAAAATTGAATATGTAACATGGGTTGTTCGCCCAAGTCAAAAAGATGTTAGCGACCTTCGTGCTCAAATTGAAGATTATTATTCAGAATTGAAAACAGCAGAAAGAAGCTCTGTTCCTTATATGGTCAACCGTGTTGGAGATAATAGATACGATAGCTCATGGGTAAGTAAAGGATCTTTATCTGTATATATTGATTCTGCAGCTTTTGCTGCTGAAACAGGTGCTGTTTTAGGCCCTTGGGAAGAAAATACAGCTTATCATATAGCTAGAGTGATGGACAAAGCAATGCGTCCTGATTCATTAAAAGCTAGTCAAATTTTAATTTCTTATGCTGGTGCATATGGTGCGCAAGGTATTACAAGAACTAAAATTGGTGCTCGTGCCCTTGCTGATAGTATTAAGGATGCTGTTATTAAAGACAAAAATGCTTTTGAAACTTTATTAGCAAAATCTGATGATCCACAAGCTGCACAAACTAAAGGTGAGTTTGGTTGGTTTAAGGATGGCGCAATGCTTCCTGAAATTAATGAAGCATGTGTAAATTCAAAAATTGGAGATATAGTAGTTGTAGAAACTACAATTGGATATAGCGTTATTCGTATTGACGATAAACTTGCTAGTGTTCCAAAAATAAAGATTGCTCAGATCGAACTTCCTATAACTTTTTCTCAAGAAACATTTAATGAGTCTTATGGTAAAGCTATTAAGTTTGCTGCTGTAAATCGTAACTATGAGTCTTTTGATTCTTCATCTGCAAATAACGGATTGAATGTAGTTAAAGGTGAGTTTGTTGTTGAATTAGGTACAGGAATTAGAGGATTGAAAAACTCTCGTGATGTTGTAAAATGGATGTTTGATGATAAAACCAATGTTGGTGATGTATCAAAAGTGTTCGATTTTGAAGACAGAGTTGTTGTTGCTGTTCTTACTGATGCTCGTCCAAGTGGAATTTTGCCATTGGAGGAAATTAAAGAATATATTGAACCTCTTGTAGTTCGTGACGTAAAGGCACGTATGATGTTAGAGAAAGTTGCTAATGTAAAAGATTTAGCTCAAGCTACTGAGTTTGGTGCTCAAGTTGATACTTCAATGGTTTCTTTTGCAACATATTCTCTTCAAAAGTATGGTCCAGAGCCAAATGTAACTGGTCGTATGGCTAATGCTGAGGTAGGTAAATTAGTTGGTCCTATTAAAGGTGATCAAGGAATTTATTTCTTTAAAGTATTAGAAGAAGGTCAAGCTCCAGCAAATAAAGATTTAGAATATATGCAACAACGTAGTGCAAGTAATTTTGCTCAACATGTATATCCTAATCAAAGAAACCCTCAAGCAGTGAGTGCTTATACTCCTCTGGAGGAAAATGCGGAAATAGATAATAATATGTTTTTCTTTTACTAGAAATTCATTTAAAAATATAATATCAAAGGGGTTGGTCGTAAGGCTTTCCCCTTTTTTTATAAAAATAATATTATGGAAAAGATAGTTTTTGCTAGTAATAATGCTCATAAGTTAGAAGAGGTAAGGTCTAAACTCTCGTCGTACTTTCAAGTAAAGAGTTTGAAAGAAATAGGCTGCAATGATGATATCCCTGAAACAGCTAATACCTTTGTCGGAAATGCAGAATTAAAAACTCTGTGGGTACTTGAAAAGTATGGCTATGATTGCTTTGCCGATGATTCGGGTATTGAAATTGAAGCCTTGGACAATAGACCAGGAGTTTTTTCGGCACGATATGCAGGTGAAGATTGTAGCTTTGATGATAATAATAAGAAAGTATTAGCAGAGTTAGAAGGTGTAAGCAATAGAAATGCGAAATTTTCAACAACTATCTGCCTAAAACTTAATGGCGAAACTCACTTCTTTGTTGGTGAAATTGAAGGGGAAATAGTGTCAGAGTATGTGGGTGATAAAGGTTTTGGCTACGATCCTATATTTGTACCAAAAGGTTACGATAGAAGTTTCGCCCAAATGACTCTTGATGAAAAGAATAAGATTAGCCATAGAGCATTAGCCATAGAAAAGATGCTTGATTTTCTTAATAAACAATAAAAGGTTAAAAAAAGAATAGTTTTTATGCTCTAAGAGAGACAATAATTAATACTTTTGTATATTCGTGCTTATAACTAAAAAAGACAATATTTATGACAACCAAAGCCATAGACGATTTATTTAAGAATATTGAAAATAAGAATGTCCTAATAATAGGTGATGTGATGGTAGATGCTTACCTAATGGGTAGCGTGGATCGTATCTCGCCAGAGGCACCGGTGCCTGTTGTTTCTGTAGAAGGTAGAAAAAGTAGAATGGGAGGAGCTGCAAATGTTGCTTTAAATATTAGCGCTTTAGGTGCTACACCATTTCTTTGCTCAGTAATTGGTAGCGATGTTCGTGGTGATGAGTTTATAGAACTTATGGCTAAGCGCAAAATGAGTGATAAAGGTATTGTTAGAAGTAAAAGCCGACCTACCACCACTAAGTTTAGAATTATAGGAAATAATGTACAAATGCTTCGTGTGGACGAGGAGGTTGTGTATTTTATAAATAGGCATGAAGAAAAAGAGTTACTTAGTCGAATTACCGACATAATCACTGACGAAAAAATAGATGCAATAATTTTTGAAGATTATGATAAAGGAAGTATTTCTCCAAATCTTATAAAGGCAGTTGTGAAAATTGCTAAAAAGAAAAATATTATTGTTACTGTTGACCCTAAGAAACGAAATTTTAAGAGCTTTAGTAATCTTACTTTATTGAAGCCAAATTTTAAGGAGTTAAAAGAAGGTTGTGACTTGGATATCGAAAATGGAGATATTCCTGCAATTCGTGATGCAGCAATGGCTTTATTGCGCGAGAATAACTTAGAAATTGTAATGGTTACTCTGTCGGAGCATGGAATACTTATTTGTGAGCGTAACCTTCAAACACATATTCCTGCCATAGTGCGTAGCATTGCTGATGTATCAGGTGCTGGAGATACTGTAATCTCAGTTTTGACATTGGCTTTAGCATCAGGAATAGGCGCTGTTGAGGCGGCCAAACTATCGAACTTAGCTGGTGGATTAGTTTGCGAAGTGGTAGGAGTAGCTCCTATTGATAAGAAAAAGCTTAAGCTCGAAGCAGCTTCAATTCTATTATAATTAAGTATTATGCGATTTTCTTTAATTTTATTACTATTTGCAGGCCTAATTCTTACCTCATGCAGTAGTAAGAATATGAGTGAGCGTGAAGAAAATGTTTTCAAGCAAGACTATCAAAATATTCTTATTCCTATTGATTCATTCAATACTTTGGGTGATTTAACCGACTATCTTTTGGAAGAGTATTGTGAAAAGAAAGTGCAGTATTGGCCATACCTATTATTTGACACTAAAGAGAATATTATGGTGTCAGAACCCAATAGAAATACAATAAAACTTGGCATAGAGCCACCTCCATGTGTGCAAGGTATATTTGATGACAAAATGGTGTTGGAGATAGTGAAGGATGGTTATAATACAGAAATAGAACGTACAATAACCGAAGTAGACAGCATACCTTCTTTTGTGGAAAAACAGATGCTTAGCTTTGGTGCTGATTATAATTATGCTGTTGGTGCGTATAATAATGGGATATGGTTAAGTAGCAAACGCGATGATAAGCTTACTAATCTTAATCCATATATTGCAAAAATTGTTGAAGGCTATTTGAGTTCGCTCCGCAAATACTCTGAAATGGCATATTTAAAGCCCTTAGGCGAGCTTACAGACGAAGAGTATAATGAGATAGCACTAGAGTTTAATTTCCGCATGTCGTTTAAATACACTGATAAGCCTCCAACATTGGAACTTGATTATTAATTATTAGAAATATAGATGAATTTACTTCTTTTAATTCGGAATTTTATTCAAAGGAATGATGCAAAACACTGGCAATTTATTGTTCTTAGCTTTGTATTCGTTTTTTTTGGCTCAGTATATGCTTTCTTTTTAGATGCAAAATATGGATTCAATATTTTATATATCACATTAATTATTTCCAGCATTTTTCAGGCATTAATTTCATATTTTTATATGGTAGATAAAGGTGAAGCTCGAAAGGTATTTCTTAGCTTATTCTTTGTTTTTATTACTTTCTTTCTTGGGAAATATTTAATATTTGAGCATTACTACGATTTTTATTTGGGAGCTTATATCGATAGAACAACTATCTCGTGGAGTTTAATAAGCTTTTATTTTGCTGCGCTTAATTTTGAAAGCTTATTCTTATTTGCCGATCAAATGAAAAATTTTATTGGAGTGGGGGATATTGTAATATTGTTGATGATTCTGATAATTACATTAGTTTATAAAGTATTGCCCTTTGAATTAAATGTAATTGATGATAAAGAGTCGGTGAAACGAGTTAGATTTAATAATAGGAGGTTTAATTAGAGTATTTGTTATTTAGCTAATATTACTAAAACCAGACATTAAAAATACGCCTAAAATAAATAATAATATAAGTGAAATCGAGATTCCTAACCAAGCAAAAAATGTTCTCTTAGGTTTCTTTACCCTATTCAACCCAATCACAATTTCCTCATTATACTTCTGACGAATTATTTCTGAAATACTATTTACCTGCTTTGTGCATATTTCACAATTTTTGAGGTGCAATTTACTTGCATCGCAAACTGTTCTTGCTGCACTGTCAGTAGCTAATGCTTCTGCGCAAAGTGTAATCTCAGTTTCTGTAAGGTGTTTTGTTTCCATAATTATAACTTTATGTCTTGTTAGTATATACGAAACTAGATGCAATTACTAAAACTACTTCCATAGTTTTTAATAAACATTATTTATTTCTTTAATGCTTTGTTCTATACTTGAAAATACAGAATATTTGTTTAGTTTATAAATACTTGACTTAGTTTAAATCGAAGTTTTGTAATGTAGTAGAATGAATAGACAAAGCTAATATGCAATGGTTTAACAATAAAACTTAATTAGAATTGTTGTAAATATGGATTTAATCTTGGAATTTGACGTAAAAAACAACATCATAATTTGTAAATATGCAGATAATACCAATTTGGTATCAAAATACGCTATAAATAAATTGGAATATATTTTCCTATTAGAAGGCAAAAATTATTTGCATAAAAGCCTGTACTGAGCATGTCGAATATATGGCGTGTTTTGGTATTAATTTGGTATAACCTTGAATTGATTATAAAACAAAACAAGCCCATAAGTCACAACTTATGGGCTTGTTTTATTACTGAAAAATTTGAAAAATTAATATATTATAATCAGAAAATCAGAAAACCATTAGAATTTTAATAGTGGTCGTTCTTTAATAAGAATTCCTTTACATAATCATCAACACCATCTTCAAGGCTGTAGAAAGGTACAGCGTAACCTTGGTCAAGAAGCTTACTCATATTTGCTTCAGTAAAATATTGATACTTATCGCGAATGTCTTCTGGAGTGTCAATAAAAGAAATATTTTCCTCCACGCCCATTGCTTTAAATGTTGCCTTAGCCAGGTCTAAGAAGCTACGAGCATTTCCTGTGCCTACATTATATAGTCCAGATTTGGCTTCGTACTCCCACAAAAACAGCATTACCTCTACCAAATCTTTTACATATACAAAATCGCGTAATTGACCTCCATCTGCATAATCAGGGTTGTGAGATTTGAAAAGCTTCATTGCTCCCTTTTCTTTTATCTGATGAAAAGCACTATGTATTACTGATGCCATTCTACCTTTATGATACTCATTTGGTCCGTATACATTAAAGTATTTCATTCCGTACCACGATGGAGGAGTTTTGTCTTGTTTTAAAGCCCATTTGTCAAAATCATTTTTCGATTCTCCGTATAAGTTCAATGGCTTAAGTTTTTCCACTATTTCGTGATTATCATCATAGCCAAATTCGCCATTACCATATGTTGCAGCAGACGAAGCATAAATCATTGGAATCTCTGCCTTGGTACAAATATTCCATACCGATTTGCTGTAATTTAGGTTTAGCTCGTCGAATACAGATTTGTCGAAACCTGTAGTAGCGCTTCTTGCCCCTATATGAAATACAAACTCAACTTTATCGCTGTTTTTTTCGAACCAATCGATAAATACATCTCTTTCTATAAGCTCTTTATATCTTTTATTATCAAGATTTTTCATCTTAGCGGCATCTCCAAATTTATCAACTAAGATTAAATCATCAACTCCTTCGTCGTTTAGTGCTCCTATAAGCACACTTGCTATAAAACCTGCTGCTCCTGTTACTACTATCATATCGTTTTATTTAAAAAAAAATTCTTTAACTACATCAAAAATACACCTTCTTTTATTATAATATTTTGGCCTTGATCTTGTCAATATCCAATAGTTGAATAATAGTAAGAAGAAAGAATAATAATCCTGGGACTCTATATCTTGATAATGCTCCTAAAACCGGAGTGCCTAATCCAATTATTATAAAGTAAATAATGGAAAATACTAGCGAAAACCATAATACATTTGAGTCATCAACATCCATACGTGGATATATTATTAGCAATATTATAAATAATAGAATGAACATATTTTCTACGGATGCAAATATAGCAAGTAAATTATTTGCCTCCCACATCATTGGGCGAAATAAAGTGTTAATAATTGCTATTGGCGAATTTGATGCTATTGAAATTGAGTTTGCTTCAAACATTATTGGTGAAATTATACTCCCCGAATTATCGTTTATTGCCAGTTCGGTTAGTTGTAATTGCTTATCTAATAATGAATTGAATATGCTTATATCCATATACTTATCTGATTCGCTAGCAAAGCTAAAAGCAATAAATGCCAACATAAAGTATGGAACAAATGTGCGCTGACTTGGCCTAAAATGAATCCATAAATAGGCAAGCAATGGTGGTATTATTACAAATAACACAAAAGGCTTTATGCTATAGATTACCAATAGTGAAAGCAGAACAATTATGGCTCTTTTAAAAGGGTGTTTGCCTTGCAAGGCATAGTTTCCGCAGTTTATCAAAAGACTAATGGCAAACAGTATTAATGATTCCTTTAGTATGCCCGATGTCCAGTAAACTATTGAAGGTGTGAAAAATATTATTCCGAAAATAAACCATTTTAGCCTCTTCATTTTGGAATAGAAGAATAGGAAAATCCACCACAATCCTGTGAATGATAAAAACACAGTGAATATCATTATGCCACCATAAGTACCTAAAGTGAATATGCTTAAGAAAGCAATATATCGTATTATAAATCTATTGCTACTAAGGCTGTTAGATTCGCCAAATTCAAAATTATTTATTTGGATATAATATCTTTGAAGCTCTTTGTCGTTGGCGTTTTTGCCTGTAAGTAGTTTTGTGTAAATTGATATATTACCGTCTTCCAATGCCGAGAATATTACCTGCGCATCATCATAAAATCTGAATATATCAGCATCTCTTTTTATGGTTTCGCTACGCGAGTATATAAACAACATTGTTACAGCAGCAATAAGCTTAACAATGTATGCAATGTTTATCCATAGCTTTGGAATAGCTCTGCTACGAAACATCTTAGTTCTATTTATGATAAAGAAACTAAGTGCCAAAAAAATTATGCTGATAATATAATTCATAGATGTTGTATAAAAATAGGGTGTTTTTTGATAGTTTATCTAATCAAAAAAAACACCCTAAAAAATTGATATTATCTTATTTGTCTTCTTTCAAATACTTATCAAGGAAACCCTTGAATTCTCTTTGCCATAGAACCGAATTTTGTGGTTGAACAACAAAATGTGACTCGTCAGGGAAGAAAAGGAAGCGACTAGGAATACCTTTTAGCTGAGCAGCATTAAAAGCTTGCATCGATTGTGCATAAGGAATACGGAAATCGAATCCACCAGTGATTACAAGAATTGGAGTATCCCATTTTCCTACAAAATCGCGTGGGTTAAATTCCTTATAACTCTTAGGTACTTCCTTATCCCAAGGTGCTCCACCTAGGTCGTGCTGTACAAAGAAAGTTTCTTCTGTAGCTGCGTACATACTTGGTAAATCAAATATTCCGCAATGCGAAATAAGTGCTTTAAATCTACCTTCGTGATGTCCTGCTAACCAATAGATACTATATCCACCATAGCTTGCGCCAATTGCACCGAGCTTGTTTTCGTCAACAAATGATTCCTTAGATAAGGCATCAATTGCCGAAAGATAATCATCCATATTTTGTCCGCCATAGTCACCACTAATTTGGTCGTTCCATTCTTGACCAAAAGTAGGAAGTCCTCTACGGTTCGGAGCTACAACAATATAGCCGTTAGAAGCCATAATTTGGAAATTCCAACGGTAGCTGAAAAATTGACTAACAGCTGATTGTGGTCCTCCTTGGCAATATAATAAAGCAGGGTATTTCTTGTTCTTATCAAAATTTGGTGGGTAAATAACCCATACCAACTCTTTCTTTCCATCAGTAGTTTCTATCCATCGTTTTTCGAATTCGGCAGGAGTAACTTTATCAAGTATAGCTTTGTTTGTAAAGCTTAGCTGAGTTTCTTCGCCAAGACCACTTACTGCATAAATTTCAGTAGGAGTTTTCATATCCATTTTGCTAGCAATAAGCTTATGATCAGCAATTGCTACGCTTTGGTAATTATGGTCGCCCTTAGTTATTTGATTTATTTCTTTAGAATCTACATTTACCGAGTATATCTGGTAAGTAGCTTCAATTCCTGAGATAAAGTAAATTACTTTTGAATCGCTGCTAAATACAAAGTCAGAAGAACTTTGGTCAAAGCCTGCACTATAATCTACAGTTTCGCCAGTAGCAAAATTATGAAGCATAATTCTGTTCTTATCCGACTCAAAACCAGGAGTAGCCATGCTCGACCATACCAATAAGTTTCCATCAGGAGACCAAACTGGGCCATTATCATAACCTTCAAATCCTTTTTCTGTAAGATTTGTGCTTGTATTATTAACTAGGTCGTAGATGTAAACCTCAGTATTAGTACTTACGGCAAAATCTTTTCCGAAAAGTCGCTTATAGCTAATTGCTATTTTTGTATCATCATTATTCCATGTGCTATTACCAATAGTAGCATCAAAGCGCTCACCTTCATTAAGGTCTTTAGCATTCTCTAATTTGCCATTTTTATAATCAGCAACAAAAATATGGTTGTAGTTTTCGTCAGCCCAATGGTCCCAATGGCGATACATTAGGTCGTCATAAATTTTAGCATTTGCCTTTGGTAGGTCAGGGTACATATCCAATGTTGTAGCGTCAATTTTAATGCTTTTGCTATAGGCAATCTTATTTCCAGTATTGCTATAACTAAAAGAGCCAATTCCACCATCAATATGCGAAATTTGTTTCTTATCACTTCCATCAATATTCATTTCCCAAATTTGAGCATCACCGCTTTTAGCAGAAATAAATCCAATCTTGCTTCCATCAACATTCCAGATAGCGTTATACTCACTCTTTTTGCAGAATGTAAGCTGCTTTGGTTCTCCACCATCAGCACTCATTACAAAAATATTTTTATCACCTTTGTTTTCAGCAAGCTCGTAGCGAGTAATAGCAAAAAGAATATTCTTGCCATCAGGCGAAACCTGTACTTCCGAAACTCTTCCTAATTTCCATAGTAGCTCAGGAGTCATAATGCCAGGGTTTACAAAATCATCAGATTTTGTAACAGTTTTCATTGAAGAGCTTTTGTCTCCATGGTTGATTTTGACATTTTTATCAACCTTAATATTATCGCAAGAGAATAAAAATATCGCTAATGCGGAAATAATAATGATGCTTAATTTATTCATAATGAAGTTATTTATGTGTATTTGCTTAATTGCTGTTTAGACTTTCCTCAACTCTATTTAAGCCATCAATTGCCTGTTTATAGTTGTGGTCAATTTTTAGGGAGCTTTTATAATCTTTTTGTGCTTGTAAAATATTGCCAACCTCTTCAAAACAAAGCCCACGGTTAAAATAGGCTTCTTTATAATCAGGCTTTGCCTCAATAGCTTTAGAGAAATATGGTGCTGCCATATCATTTATCTTTAAAAGCTCTAGGTATATATAGCCAATATTATAATAGCTATTTGGAAAAGTAGAATCCTTTTCTATTATTTGGTTATAAGTCGAGATTGCTTCATTCAAATAATCATTGTTTTGATAAAATAATCCCAAATTATAGTAAGAATTAATATTTGCAGAGTCAATTGCTATTGCATTATTATAGTAGGTAATAGCGAGCTCATCATTTAATTTAGAGTAAATTCCTCCTAATTCTATATTTGCATTATAGTTATTAGGGTTATTTTTTAAGCATTCCTGAAAATTGCGAATAGCGGCATCTGTACTTTCCGATTCTTTAAAAGCATAACCTTTAATAAAGAAAGCTTTGTCGGAGAATGGGTCAATGTCCAAGGCTTTATTTGCGAATTTTATTACCTCATTATACTTTCTATACATAAGGTAAATTTCGGAAACCTGAAGCCAAATATCTACATTTTTGGGGTCTATCTGAGATGCTTTTTCAAGTAAGGCCAAAGTATTATTTACATTTCCTTGTGTCATAAATAAATCGGCAAGTTCAATGTAATATGATGCGCTGTCAGGAGCTAGATTTACACAATGTTGCAAGTCAGCAATGGCTTTATCGTTATTATTTGCTGTTTTATAAAGCTCAACTCGTTTTCTTAAAAGTGAAATATTGTGAGGGTCACTTTCTAATTTAGTACTCAAGCTCTCAATTGTTTCAACTTTATCACCGCCAATATTCTGGCAGGAAACCAGTGAAAAAAAAGCTAGAAATAAGAATATAAAAGAGTATTTCATTAATCTGTTATTAATTGAAAATACCTCATTAGTTAAAGCCATAGCCTTTTCTAATGAAGTATATAATTATATATTTATGATAATTTATTTTGCTTTAATAGCTTCTTTGATTTTCATCTCAACTTCATCAGCTAATTCAGGGTTGTCTTTCATAAGTTGCTTTACAGCCTCACGCCCTTGTCCGAGCTTAGTTTCGCCATATGAGAACCACGAGCCGCTCTTTTTAACAATATTATATTCAACTCCTAAGTCAACTAATTCGCCAGCTTTAGAAAAACCTTCGCCATAAATAACGTCAAGCTCTGCTGTGCGGAATGGAGGTGCTACCTTATTTTTTACAACTTTAATCTTTACTCTGTTTCCTTTTACGCTATCCACATCCTTAATCTGAGTAGAACGACGAATATCAATACGTACCGAAGCATAAAACTTAAGTGCATTACCACCAGTAGTAGTTTCAGGGTTACCGAACATTACACCAATTTTTTCGCGAAGCTGATTAATGAAAATACAAGTTGTACCAGTTTTGTTGATAGTACCTGTAAGCTTACGCAATGCTTGCGACATTAGTCGAGCATGAAGACCCATTTTAGAATCTCCCATCTCGCCTTCAATCTCACTTTTTGGAGTAAGTGCAGCTACAGAGTCAATTACGATAATATCGATTGCTCCTGAGCGAATAAGGCTGTCAGTAATCTCTAATGCTTGCTCACCATTGTCTGGCTGCGATACCAAAAGGTTGTCTGTGTCTACACCTAATTTCTCAGCATAAAATCTATCAAAAGCGTGCTCTGCATCAATAAATGCTGCTACGCCACCAAGTTTTTGTGCTTCGGCAATTGCGTGAATAGCCAATGTTGTTTTACCCGATGATTCAGGTCCGTAAATTTCAACAACTCTACCGCGTGGAAAACCACCTATGCCCAAAGCAACATCTAGTCCTATACTTCCTGTTGGAATTACTTCAATGTCTTGTATGGTTTCGTCGCCAAGGCGCATGATGCTGCCTTTTCCGTAATTCTTTTCTATTTTGTCCAGAGTAAGCTGTAATGCTTTTAATTTCTCTGCCTTTTGATCTTTAGCCATTATATTATATTTTTATTGTTTGCTGTTTTAATGTCCTCTATTAATAAGAGGCAAGAATTTGAGCAGTATGCTCTTTGGTCTTTACTTTTTTAAATACTTTTTCAATGACTCCTTCTTCACTAATGATAAAAGTAGTTCTGAAAATGCCATCATATTCTCTACCATATAATTTCTTTAATCCCCAAGCACCATATAGCTTAAGAATTTCTTTTTCAGTATCAGGAATTAATGGGTAGGGGAAATTGTATTTTTCTTTAAATCTAATTTGTTTCTTTGTATCGTCGGCACTAAGACCTAGTATTGCAAAGCCTTTCTCGCTAAGCATTTCATAATTATCTCTCAAGTCGCAAGCTTCATTAGTACAGCCTGGGGTCATAGCTTTTGGGTATGTAAAAAGTATAAGTTTCTTACCTCTATAATCTTTTAGGCTAATGGTATTGCCCTGTTCATCTACTGTTGTAAAATCTGGTGCAATATCGCCTTCTACTAAATGTGTCATTATTAATCTTTTATTGATTGGGTTCTAATCATTATTGGAATGTCAAAGATAATGTATTTTAAGGAATAATGATTACTTTTTATTTATAATTCTGAAAATTTTCAAATAAAAAAAAGCATTAACTCTAAAGTTAATGCTTCAATATTTTTTTGATAAATCCTTATTTATCTAATAATAAGCTTTTTAGATGCTAATCTGTTACCGTCAACAATAACATTATAGAAATATACTCCTGATTTCAATTCCGAGATATTAATTTTAGCTCTACTATCATTAGTAGAAATTTCTTGATTAAAAACTACGCTTCCCAATATATTTACAACTTCAATATTAGCCATTTGAGCATTATTGATTTCATAATCTACAAAGAAAAAATCTTTTGCAGGATTAGGATATGCATCTGATATTGTTACTGAGCTTGTAGTTGAACTAATACTTGCATCTAATGCTACATAGTATTTTACAATAAAGTAAGTAGAATCAGCAGGGTTGTTTTCGTCAAATACTGAATATGCTATTATTGTTGTTCCTTCGTGTCCTTGAGCTGCATAGTCTGTAGTAAATGCTCCAGTTGCAATTGATTCTCCAGCAACTATCCAAACTCCAGTTGGCGATAGATTAATGCCTGGAGAAAAACAGCTCCCAAAACAGAAATAATGCAAAGTACTAGGAACTTCTGATATTGCCATTTGACGAACTTTATACGAATTAGAATCGACGGTATTAGTGTTTTTAGCAGTAAATTCAAGTGTATGAGGGAATTTATTTAAGTCAGAACTGAAATATTTTACAGTGTCTCCAAAGTTAACAACATTACTATTATGGTCTGTAATCTCTATTGATTGAGCAAAAAGTGCTGCAAGAAGTAAAGTAAAAATTGTGGAAAGGTAAATTCTTTTCATATTGTTATATATTTAATAAATTGTGTGTGTATTCTTATTACGCAAAGATACTTATTTTTCATTAAGTTGATTTGCTATTTATTGTTATATATAACAGCTCAAAACATAAAAAGGTTGCTTCCTAAAAAAAGAAAGCAACCTTTTGAAATATTATTTGAAATGAATGATTAGTTCACTGTCAATTTTTTAGTGATAATGCTGTTATTAATGTTAATTTGAATAACATAAATACCTTGAGCTAATTCAGAGATATTTACTTTTTGGTTTTGAGAACCAGCATTAAGAGTTCCAAGATCAGCGTTAATTACTTCTTGGCCTAAGTTATTAAGTACAGAATAAGTAACATTAGCTTTTTCAGCTAATTCAATATCAAGGTTGAATTGATCAACAGCAGGGTTAGGATAAACGCTAACAGTGTTGTTGTTCTCAGGAGTTGCTATGCTAACATCAGTAGAGTTATAAACTCTAATGTCGTCAAAGTAAAGGTTGTTACCATAAGCAGAAGTTCCTAGGAATTCAATAATAACATCAGCAGTATTGTTATAAGCGCTTAAGTCGATATCAGCAGAAGCCCATTGATCAATAGCTGGGAAGAAGTTACCATCACCTTTTGGAGGAGCAGTAGCTAAATCAGCACCTTGCTTAGTCCAAACTGTAGTGAATGTAGCTCCACAATCAGTACTAACACGGATATCTAACTTATCATTTTCAGTTGAATACTGAGCATAAGCATAGTTGAATTTAAGACCATAACCAGTATTGCTACTGAAGTCCATTTTATGGAACATCATGCTAACAGTTTTGTTAGGCTGTATTCCATAATAGTTATAAATATAACTAGTTGCAGATGCACCAAAAGCACCAAGCTCTTGAGTTGTACCTACTTCTGTTTTATTAACAGTAAAAGCACTTCCTGAACCTTCACCGCTCATGATAGCATTGTTAATTTCGCCTTCAAAAGCAGCATAGCTTTCAAAATCTTCATTGTATACTGTTCCTATAGTTGCAGATGGCATATGATTAAATATACCAGTAGAAGTTGTATTATTTGATGAAGGAATATCTATTTTAGTAGCAACACCGTCAAAGTTTACATTTAAAACAATTTCGTTATTCGATGCAGTAATATTTTCAGCAGGGAATGTGAATGTAGCTTCAGCACCTGGAGCAAGAGCAGCAGTAATTGTTTGAACTACATCAGCACCTCCATTAAGAGAATACTTAACATTAAATGTGTCAGCAGTAATAGTTGTTGAGTTGTTCTTAACTTTTACAGAAGGAGTAATTGTAGCATCACAAATACCAGGAACAGTAGTCATATTCTCAACACTTAGGTCGCAAATATCAACTCCTGGAGGAGTTACAAATGTCAAAACAGCTTCGTTACCAGTAACGATTTCTTGTTGAGTTTCTGTTAAGAAAACTACTATTTCAAGATCAGATAATTCTACAGGAATACTATTGATGTCAGCAGGTGCAGTATAAGAATATGTTTTAGAATAGAAAGCTGTACCAGTAGTAATAGCTATATCTTCACCCCATTGACCAGTAATTAGGTCGCGCAACATATGCATATGGTTGTAATTACCATTAGGTAACATTTGGTCAGGATTTGTTGAGCCACCAGTTTGTGGTCCTTCAAGGTTATTTTGAAGAAGAGCAACATTTAACTTTAAGTTAGCTGGAGCAGTAGTAGCATCTGTAATATACATTTCAACTAAAATATCAACAACTCTAGTTTGAAGATTTACACTTGCAGTAGCAGCGATATTTACATAAGAAGCTTGTCCTATTGTAGTAGTAGTTGAAGCAGCCCAGTCACCTCTACCTTGAGCAGTTGTAGAACCACTAAATGCGTGACGATTAATTGTTCCTGAAGGATAGCCAGTAAGACCAGTTTGACCAGCAATAGCATCACCCCAAGGTGTTCTGAAATCAGGCTCACCTGCTTGTGGAGTTGCATAACTTCCTTGGTGAATATTAATAGCAAAGAAATCGCCAACATTAGCAGCAGCAATCTGATTGCTTACCTTATGTCCATCAGGGCAATATGTGCAGTGAATTCCTGTGAATTCCTCAAGAACAGCATTCTTATTCTCAGGAGTTGTACTTACAATAGTTTGAGCAAACAGAGTAATGCTTGCAAAAGCCATTGCTAAAATAAAAGTAATTTTTTTCATGTGTGTAATTTTTGAGTTTAATTAATAATGTTTGGTCGGCTAAAATAGTAAAAAAAGTGATAGATGATAAAATATGTTAATAAACTTGTTTTAAAAATAACAAATAAATTGCATCTAATTAGTGGCATAAAAAATGGGGAATATATTTATATAAAAATATGTCAACATTTTTCTTATTTTCGCAGTTGAATTTTAGTTCATTATACTATATAGGCATATAAATTACTAAATACACACACACATGAAAAAATTACAATTAATGGCAATGCTGTTTGTCACAGTTTTGCTTTTGTCGTTCACAAGCGGTAATAAAGCAAGCCTTCCTAAGGTTGATGTTAAAGGCATTGATGGAAAAATCGTTAATACATCTACATTTTCAAATGATGGTAATCCTATGATTATTAGTTTTTGGGCTACTTGGTGCAAGCCTTGTGTTACCGAATTAAATACTATTGCTGAGGTTTACGAAGATTGGCAAGACGAAACAGGAGTTAAGCTTATTGCTATTTCTGTTGACAATTCTAGAACATCAGGCGGAGTTCTTCCAATGGTGAACGGTAAAGGTTGGGAGTATGAAGTTTTTCTTGATGAAAACGGTGATTTTAAAAGAGCAATGGGTGTAAATATTGTACCTCATACTTTCCTTATTAATGGTAAAGGCGAAATTGTATGGCAACATACATCTTTTACTGAAGGTTCGGAACTAGAGCTTATTGAGCTTGTTCGCAAACTGAAAAGAGGAGAAGAAATATAAATCCATAAAGGAGTTTTAATTCAAAATTAAAGCTCTTTATTTTTATTAAGAATTTATTAAATTTAGAAGAATGAAAAGAAATTTACTTTTTTTTGTTTTTATAATATTTGCTTTTGGAAACATTTCTTACGCACAAGTATTAGGTGGTGGCGAAGTACATGGAAGCTTCCAAACGGATGCACAATATTATAATAAAGACTCGGTAATTGGAGCTGACGAAATTCCTGAAAAAATGGCTATGAATGCATTTTTTGAAATGCGTTATACCAACAAAAAATTTGAAGCAGGAATGCGTTACGAACTATTTATGCCTCAGATGCAGGGTTATGATCCTCGATGGAAAGGTAATGGTTTTGGAAATAGATACCTAAGATATAATGGTGATAAAGTGGATGTTACAGTTGGTAACTTTTATGAGCAATTTGGGTCAGGAATGGTTCTTCGCTCTTATCAAGAATGGAATTTAGGCTTCGATAATGCCTTTGATGGTATTAGAGTAAAGTATAAAATGAAAGCATTAACCATAACAGGTCTTGTTGCTAAGCAAAGGTTTTATTGGGACCTTGGACCAGGTTTGGTACGTGGTATCGATGCTCAATTATCGGTAAATGATATGTTTTCGAAACTAGCCGATACTAAAACTCGTGTGTTTGTTGGTGGTAGTTTTGTGAGTCGTTATCAAGTGGATGCAGATCCTTTATTCTGCCTTCCTGAGAATGTTGGCGCTTATGCAGGACGCTTTCAAGTTTACCATGGTGGTTTTAACTTTAAGTTTGAAGCTGGTGGCAAAATCAATGATCCTAATGCTACAAATAATATGATTTATAAGAATGGTAATGCTGTAATTGCCGAAATAGGATATTCTACAAAAGGACTAGGATTTACATTGCAAGCAGAGCGTTCTGATAATATGGACTATCGCTCAAATAGAGCATCTACTGGTTTTGATTTGCCTGTGGGATACATTCCTGCAATGAGTCGTCAGCATGCTTATAGCCTTGCTGCTATGTATCCATATGCATCACAAGCAAACGGACAAATGGGGTTGCAAGCAACCTTATTTTATAAGCTTAAAAAGAAAACTTGGTATGGTGGTAAATACGGTACTAGTGTGGATTTAAACTACTCTGTTTCGCATGCCATTGACAAGCAATCGCCTAGTGATACAACTGCTATCGGTGTTGCTGGTACTTATGGTTATACTTCTGATTTCTTTAAAATAGGTGACGAAAAGTATTATCACGATTTTAATATTAAACTTACTCGTAAGATAAATAGAAAATGGAAAGTAAGCCTTATGTATATGAATGTATTTTATAATATGCTTATTAACGAAGGTCATAATGCTCCTAGTGTAAAAGCTAATATTTATATTGCTGATATATGGTGGAAATTTAAACCATATAATTCACTTCATTTAGAAGCTCAGCTGTTAACCACAGAGCAAGATGATGGTAATTGGTCATCAGGAATGCTGGAGTATAATCGTAAAGGCTTTTTTGTGGCA
Source organism: Bacteroidetes bacterium 4572_112 (assembly GCA_002254285.1). GTDB lineage: Bacteria > Bacteroidota > Bacteroidia > Bacteroidales > UBA1556 > UBA6267. The sequence continues at coordinate 43,868 of NIUZ01000001.1, forward strand.
GGAATATTACTTTATAATCATGGTATTAGCAATAGTCATGGAACAACTGAGGCCGCTTTATACCCTTCATTAACCACTGGTTATACTCATGGTGCTACTCGTATTTCAATGAGCTATGGTAAGCAGCGCGAGGGAATTCTTTGTGTTGGTGGAGTTTGTAGAGCAGTGCCAGCTTCCAATGGTTTAAGCCTTACTATTAATAGTAGTTTTTAATGTTTAAGAATTAATTTTTATGAAAAAGATATTATTATTTTTTGCTTTATTGTCAGCAGCTTTGGTTATTACCACTTCTTGCGATAAAGTGGATCCATCATGTAATGTTAATACAGGTGGTGGTTCTAAATCAGATACTATTCGCAAATTATTATTTGAAGATTATACAGGGCACTTATGTACTAATTGCCCTTCAGCACATGCTATATTAGATGATTTGCATAAAATATATGGTGACAGAATGGTAACTGTTGCTATACATACGGGCTTCTTCTCTATGCAAGCAGCTCCTCCTTACGATGCAGATTATAAATCTGTTGATGGGGAAGATTTAGCATTGTTTTTTGGTGGAAATACGGCGCCGCTTCCTAAAGGGGTGGTAAATAGAGCTAAAGTAAATGGCTCATACCTTATTGAGCGTGCTGAGTTTTCTACGGAGGTTTCTAAAGTGCTTACGGACGAAAAGCCAGACTTATATTTAGAGGTGAAACCAACTTATACTGGTGGTAATACTTTTGATGTAGAGGTGAAAATTACAGCTATGAAAGATATGCCTGCAGGTAAATATAATCTATCGGTATTGATTACTGAGAGTGATATTGTTTCGGCACAAAAGAATGTTGACCCTAATATTAATAATGGACAAGAAATGCTTGACTATCACCATAATCATGTATTGCGTGCCACGGTTAATACTACTTGGGGTGAAGAGTTTGCTGCTTCAATAAGCAATGGTCAAACGTTTACAAAAACGTATACAAATGTGCCTATAAATGCAGGGTGGGATACTGACAATATTAGTATTGTTGCCTTTGCATACTATGCTGATGGCGCAAAAGAGAAAGAAGTTATTCAAGCACAAGTTGAAGAGCTTAAGTAGAATAAATGGTAAACCGTAATCAGTGGTAATAAATGTTACTACTTTATTACTGAATACCGATTACCGATTACCGATTACCGATTACGATTTAACTAAGGTAGCTAATAATTATAGACTATACTAAACTTAATAATACTAAGGATTACAATAAAGCCACATTTGTGAAAGCAGATGTGGCTTTATTTATTGTATATTTGTTTCTCTAGAAAATAACGCATAATGAATAAAATAGAAACAATAGGAAGCAAATATGAATTGTCGGTAGGTAATAACAAAATCATTATTGATTCTTTGGGTGCAAAAGTTTTAGCATTTTATCAAGATGATGAAAATAGACTTTATTATGACGCTAAAGATATTTCGCATAGTGGTATTCCATTATGCTTTCCTAGTTTTGGTCCATTAAAAAATAATGAACTAAGAGTTGATAGTGGCAATTATGTAATGAAACAGCATGGTTTTGCTCGCGATATGGAGTTCTCTTTATTTGAAAAAACGGATAATTCTATTATGTTTGAGCTTATCTCAAATGAGGAAACAATGCTTAAGTTTCCCTTTGAATTTAGCTTTAAAGTAAAATATACAATAAGTGATAATGAACTATTGATAGCATTTGTGTGGCAAAATAAATCGGATACAAAATCACCTCTTTCGCCAGGAGTGCATCCTTACTTTAGGGTTTACGATAGGGAAGGAATTATATTGCAAACAAACTCGCTGAGCTATAATCTTAGTGATGATTTCTCGGAAGTAAAGACTGTTATTGGAAGTGATTTTTTGGATGCAGCAACGCAAACTAGCTTTATTATAAAAGGTGCGCCAGATATTAATTTGATTAATCATAATTCGGAAAATACAAATGTATCGCTAGGCGATAATAAATCGGTGGCTTTGAAATATAGTTCTATGGACTTTGATAGGCTTACTGTATGGCGTAAAAACGCCCAAGAAGATTATATATGTGTGGAGCCTGCCAATGCTCAAAATAAAATTAATGATAATCCGTTAATGGTTGATGCTGGTGGCGTTTGGGAATCTAAAGTAATAATTAAGTTTTAGGAAAATATGAGGATTCTACTTTTATTAGTTTTTAATTTATGCATATTTAGTGATATTTATTCACAAGATAGTTTAGTGAACTATCAGAAGCGTGAGTTTAGTGGCACAAGACCAAAGATTGGCCTTGTACTTAGTGGTGGAGGGGCCAAAGGTACAGCTCATGTTGGTGTGCTTAAGGTTTTGGATAGCCTAGGGATTCATCCTGATTATATTACTGGAACAAGTATGGGAAGCATAGTTGGCGGACTATATTCCATTGGTTATACTACCGATATGCTTGAGGATATGGTAAATAGTACCGAGTGGTCGAAATATCTTAGCAATAATAGCCAGTTTAAAACCATCAATATGATTGAGAAGGAGAGCTATAAAAACTATTTCGAATTTCCTGTTTATGACTGGAAACCTAATTTGCCACAAGGAGCAATAAAAGGGCAAGAGATTGAGCTGCTTTTCAATAAACTAACTATTTCGGTAGCAAAGGATACTTCTTTCGACGATTTTCATATTCCTTTTCGTGCTGTAGCGGTAGATATACTTACTGGCAAACCTTATGTATTTAAGAATGGAAGCCTTGCTTTGGCCATGCGCTCGAGTATGTCTATTCCAAGTGTTATGGACCCAATTAAGTATAAAGGAATGTTGCTTGTTGATGGTGGATTGGTGGAGAATTTCCCTGTGCAAGAATGTATTGATATGGGTGCTGATATAATAATTGGTGTATATAGTCGCAAATTGGTTGATTTGTATATAGAACCCTACCTTTCTGATAGAAATGCTGCAAATTTTGATGAGGTAATTCCTAATATGGATAGGGGATATGAGGCTGCAATGGGTAAAATAGATAATCTAGTAAAGCTTAAAGCCTATATTGATAAATTCCCTCAAGCTACCATAGATACTGTAATTTTTAAGGACTCGGTTTATGTCTCTGACCATAGTATTATATTTGATAATAATGATAGCACTTTAGAGCATATTATTGTAAATAATTATGGTCATAAGGATGGTGAGTATACTCATTCGGATCAAATAATAGAGAGTATACATTATTTATACGGTACTCGTTTGTTCAATAAATTGACCTATGGCTATTCTCCAGACCTACAAGATACAGGAGTTATACTTGATTATAATGTTGTAAATACAAATAATAAGACTTTCTTATTATCATTAAATTATAAGACAGAAACCAAGGTAGGTGTTAATGTGGGGTTTAGATTAAGAAATTTTCTAATTCCAGGTTCGCGATTTGAGGCTAAATTTCGCTTATCAGAGAACCCAGGAGTTAAAGTTCAAGCTTTTTCCTATCTACGAAAGAATGTAAAGCATGGTTTTGATGCTACTTATTACTATCGCACTGCGAAGATTCCTTTTTATAATGAAAAGGAGTTAATAGGAGAATATTCAAGTCACTTTCATAGGTGGAGTACTGGTTATCATTATTTTGCTAAAACATACTCCGATTTATATTTAGGTATGGGTCACGAAAGAATGTATTATACTAGGATTATTGATTTGAGCTCTTTTTCTTATCCTAAGATTGTAGACCTAAGTACTTATTTCAATTTGTATTTTCAGAAAAATACCCTTGACGAAAAGTATTTTGCTAATAAAGGTACCGACTGGAAGGTAGAAACAAGAGTGTATTTACGTAATAATTCAAGATACTATATACCAAAGGATACTCTCGATAAATACCCTGATATGGATGAATATGAGGCTGATACTACTTTTGGAAATATTAAAATTTCTTTTGAATATCAAAATTTTATTCCAATTAATAAGAAGCTAGTTTTAATAAATGAGTTTAATGCTTTTGTGGGTACAGGTTATTTGTATTCTACATGGATTGGTGGTGTTAATCCTGAGGAGGAATACCAGATTCCATTTTGGGGACTTGCCGAAAATTCTATTATGGCAAGCAATGGTGCATTTTATAGAATAGGTCTACGCTACGAATTTATTAAGAAATTCTATATTTCAGGTAAAGTTAATCTTGGTTTTATTGCCGAAGATGTTTTTGATATATTAGAATCTCCTGATGATATATATGGGGAATATAGTAGCATTTATAATCTTGAGAACTATATTTTTGGGGGTGGTATTAGGCTATCATACAGTAGTTTGCTAGGGCCTATTTCTGTATCAGTTACCAAGAGTAGTATGTCCTCGGCAGTTTGGTGGCACTTTATGTTGGGATATAGTTTTTAGGACATAAAAAAAAGTGCAAACTTACATTTGCACTTTTCAATATCTATAGGGAGTTTATATTATAAACCCAATTTCTTTTTAATAGACTTTGGAAGAGCATCTTTATGAATTACTATATCCATAGTTTTGTACTCAACAAATGCTTTTGAAGCGTAGAAATAACCATCATATTTTTGGTCAGTTCCCCATGAGTTTTTAATCTTATAGTAAACATTACCATTTTGATCTTTAGCAATACCTATAATGTGCATTCCGTGATCGTCAGTAGTTTGGTAATTGTCAAAAGCCATTTGTCTAACTTCTTGAGTAATTTCTTTCTCTTGAACTGGACCTTCAGCAGATAATAAGCCTTTTTTAATATCCTTAGCACTTTTATCTTCCCACTTAGATTGTTCTAAATCAGATAAATTCTTTACATCAGTCTCAGGAACTACTGCATAACCTTTGCTCCATTTAAAACCTTTTTCGCTAACATCAGCAGCCCAAGCTATAGTCATATCATTTGCAATAGCATTATCTATTACTTCCATAAGCTCATTCAATGGTAGGTTATAGCTTAAATCTAAAGCCCAATTATCAGGTACTTCAACAGCAAATTCTTCGTAAAATGGGTGGTGAGAATATGAGGTAAGGAAAACGTAATCGTCAAAGTTAAACTTCATAAAATCATCAGCAAAACTACGAGGTGTATATTTAGCTCCTTTATATTCAAAATCTTCAGGAATAGGGCCTAAGTATGTGCTAATAGTTGCTTCAATTGCTTTAGGCCATACAGGAGTGAGTGTTCTGTTTTTGTCTTTTATTACAGACTGTACCATTGCCATAAGCATAGCATCCATTTCGCCATGTACATGGTTGTCTGTGCCATAGTTGAGTCCACTATATGCTTCTTCGGTAATCATACCGTATTTTTTCATCACATGAAAAACATCACCAAATCCAGCACCTGCACCATAGTTTAGGTTACCGTGCATGCGTACATATTGTATTGATTTGTCGTAATAAGTATGGTGTACTGCAAACATTTCTGATAAGTCCACATCACCTTGTCCAGTACGCATAAGTTCAGCCTCAATAAAGCTAATTGCACTAAAGCTCCAGCAAGTACCTGAGCGATATTGGCTTTTTACAGATGTATGAGGGATCACTTTTGTATCAGTAAATACATATCCTTCTTGTTTTTCTTCCTTAGCCTTTTCTTGAGCAAAAGCTCCAAGGCTAATTAGCATTATCAATACTGTTGAGATTAATTTATTCATAATTATTTTGTTATTATTCGTGTGTTTATAATAGTTTACAAATATACTTAATAAGTATTCGTCATATCTTCATCAATAGCAATTATAAAGTCGGCAGACATTTGAATTTTATCATTTATGGTATCTATGTTCTCTTGCGATACAGAAGTGATGGTGGCAATTTTAAGCTCAGGATTTGCTTTCTTTAAATATAGAATAATGCTCTCGTGATTATCCGAATGGTATGATCCATTAAAATGGTAAAAGTGTTTTCCTTGCTCCCAGTTTGCTAATATAAAATGAGCCATTGTAGCATCTTTAAGAGCTTGTGCTTTCACAATATTTGTCATGCGAGCACTTTTATGTCCTCCCATTGCAGCTATCATTCCGGTATAGCAATCAGCATCTTCAAAATAATGAATAGGTAGTGGTGCTATATATCGTTTAGCTTCATCACTTAGTGAGTCTAGCGCTGTTAAACTACCTTTATTTACAATAGCAGCATATCTACGTGGTACGTTTGTAGCTATCATTGGAATATTATTTTCTTTCGAAAATCGTAGTATTGGTGCGTAATCAGTTTCGTCATTTGGCCATAAACGAGCTTGGTCTTTAAAGTACTTATACTTTACCGCTCCCGACAAATACTCGTCTATTATTAGCTGTTGGTCTGCCTCATACATTTCAGCTCCCATTACAAAGCTATCGCCATGTTTTGCATATAATGCCTTGGCTACCTCTAGCTCTAGCCAGTGCGAAATTGCATTATTATGTAACTCACCAAAGAAAACAATATCAGCATCAGCTATTTTGTTAATTACTTTGTCAAATTTCTGTACTTTTCCCTTATTGTTAAATATGTTGTAAGGCTTTAAATCTGAGCTCATTGCTAAAATAAATAATGCTGTGATACTCAGTAATAGTAATTTAATTTTCATAGTTCTGTTTATTGGTTTATTGTGCTGCTAAAATATATAAAATATAAATATGTCTTACCTTATTAGTTTTTCTTAATAGGGTGTAGGCATATTAATTACTATTTTACTCCTACTAAATATTATATTATCATAATTTACAGTCTTATACTAAATGGTTTAGATGTAAATATGTCATCGAATTACTCTGATTAAACAAATTATTTTAATTATTTTTCGTTTGCGAAAAAATAATTAATTCGATTAATCCGTCTGCCTGTCGGTAGACAGGCGTAATTCAATGACCCTTTTTGAATTGTAGTTTAATTGGTGTTAATGATTTTTATGAATCAGTTAAGATTATAGAATTATTATTTAAGATGCGTTTATCCTATTTTGGTATTATACCAAATTAATATCAAAACACGCCATATAAATCGTTTATATTTCCCTATTACTGCGTTAAAAATTATTTCCATAGCTATACTTCGACATGCTCAGTACAGGCTTTTATGCAAATAATTTAGTTTCTAAGAATAGTAACAGTGCCTTTCATTTCGGTATCCTTACCATCAGCAAGGTATAAGTTCCAATAATAAACGCCATCTGTTAGACTTCCACCACTCCAATCATTCTGATAGTTTGTGCTTTCGTAAACTTTCTTACCCCATCTATTATAAATAATAAGAGTAGAGTTAGGGAATGAAGAGTAAAACTCTGGAGCACCATCACCAGTAAGCATTATCTTAAATGCATCATTTAGTCCGTCGCCATTAGGTGTAATAATATTTGGTACATCAACTTCACAATTATTTGCTGCTACCTTAATCTTATCTTTACAACCACCAACGTTTAAAGCTATTTCGTAATCTCCTGATTCTTTTTCCATAAAGAAGAAGAAATCATTTGCGGAAACAGTATTGCCATCTTGAGTCCAAGCATATGAATAAGTATGTCCTGATGGAGGAATTGGTCCTCTAAATCTAATTCTTTGGTAAGTACATACTTCTTGATCTCCAGCAGTCCATTCAGCATTTGGCATAGGTGAGTCTTCTGCAGCCATATATGGCATACCTTCAATTATTTTATCTTGGTCAATTATATTTACAGTACCACTACTAGTACATTTTACATTAGTACTTATTGTAGGATGACTAACCGATACAGAATATACTCCTGATTCAACTGCATGAAGTGTTTTATCTGAACTACCATCACTCCACTCAAATACCATATCTGGATCAATAAATGGATAAACCTTATCAACATCAATAATATATGGTGCTTGTGAAGCCCAAATACATGTATCACTAATGTTCTCTGGAGGAGTAAGTGATGCTACAGTAAAAGTATCAATATCAATACATCTAGTATTATTACCACCATCAACATATATAGAATAAATTCCTGTGTTTTGGAAAGTATGAGTTTGTGATGTTCCTAAGGAAGTACCATTATAATCAGTCCAATTATATAATTGCCCTTGTCCTGCATCAAAAGTTACACTGCCTGGTGCGCAATATGCAGTATCGGCAATAGTTCCATTAATTTCAGGTTGGTAAACAACTTCAATTTCTATAACATCAACACCTGGGCATGCCATAGTTGTTGTGCCGTCATTGGTTTTAATTGTAAGGTAGTTAGTGCCCGGTGTTAGGTTTGTTGAGTTTATTATAATACTATCTTGACCAAGTGGTGTGCCTGTTGGAACGCCATTCATAGACCAAACATAGTTTACCGTAGTAGTATCAGCATCAGCTCTTACTACAATTTCTTCACCTTGGCATAATAATGTATCAGTTCCTATGTCAACAAGCATACCTCTTACTACTAAACAGTATGAGAATGTTTGTACTCCATTATAACCACAAGCTTCATCTTGTACTTTTACAGTAAAACATTTAGGAATTGTACTTACATCAGCAGCTGTTGGCATCCACTCAAAACTAGCGTATGCGCTATCAGTATGATCATTAATAACAGTAAATGAGGCACCTGGGATTCCATTATCCCATGATATACTAAATTTTTCAGGATGACCAATATTACCTGGCGTAAATGTATCGGCATCATATCCATTAATATGGAATTTTATAGGGTCAATACTTCTACATTTTTCCAAATAATATAAAGTATCATTGGGGTCGTAAGTTGCAGTTAAGTTGGTGTCCATTCCACTAAGAACAGGCATTGTGTTATTACAAGCAACTACTTTCAATTGTATATCTCTATAAACGGAACCTATATTGGTCATTACGCCATTTATTTCTCTCCATTCGTCAACTCTAATACCAGTTACAGTATTTAATATTGCAGAAGGAGTAAAAGTAACGTCACCTGTTATAGGGTTAAGCATGATAGGAGTACTTGAATTTAAGAAATTTAGGTAAGTATAACCAAAATTATACATTACAGATGTTAAATTAGGTGCAGGTCCGCTAGTATATGGAGCATAAAAAGAATATGATAATGAATCACCATCAGGGTCTTGTGCTCCGTGGTTAAATGTAAACGCTTGGTTAATACAAGTAACTGCAATAGGTTTGTTTGAAAATGTTGGTGAGCTATTACATGGTGCATCAAGGTTATTAAGTAAAGCCGGAATGAACCAATTACCTGATGTCATTAAAGTTGTAATAGGATTACGAGCTCCACTTGTCCAATACATCGACCACTCATTACAAGGAGGCATTGTTACCGTAGCTTGATATACTACTTCCTTAATGCCATATGGGTGTCCATTATTTGGAGAGTTTCCACCATTAAAACCACAAGAAGTTGGCACTGCCGTACAACCAGGGGTTATTTCTTGACCAGTACCAGCAATTTGTGGTAAGCCAATATCAAAATTGAAAATAGGATTACTAGCGCAAGAAAAATGAATTGTTGCTGGGTCTGGAGGTACTATTCCACTACAATCTTTATAGAAAGATAATGTGATTAAGTAGGTGCTTCCTCCTAAACAAGTATAAGTTAAATCTGCACCAGCAAAGTGTGATGCTTCTGCAGACTTATTAATACCCATTAATAGGAAAATGCTAATGCTCAAATAAACTAATAATTTCTTCATAAAATTGATATATTGTGTTGTTATTATTCTAAAAAATTAATTATTTTAACTCGTGTTATATTTACAAAAATTCTGACATTATATTTGCGAAAAGGTTTAATAATAGTAAAATATTAATTAAACAAATTAGCTACTGTTAATAATCATTTTATCAATAATGTATTGTACTGGATTTAGTTAATACATATAGATGCTTGTCAAAATTTACACTACTTGTTAAAAACATAATCTTATTGTCATATTATATTTATAGCAGGCACAAAGGTAATACATAAATATCAAACTGTTATGATTGTTTTGCATACTTAATTTGTGATCAAAAATAGATGCTTACATAGCAATGTTAGTTTGTATTATTGTCAATGTTTTGCTTCCAACTAATATAACCCATTACGGCAATTACTAAGAAAATAGAATACTGTACAGATGTGAGAGCTAGTCCTTTATATGCGTATAGTGGTATGGAGATAGCGTCACCAATTATCCATAATGTCCAGTTTTCAATTTTCTTTAGCGACATTAGCCACATTCCTATTAAAAATATAGATGTAGTAATTGAATCAATATTAGGAACCGTACTATCAGTGTAATTGATAAGAATATACCTGATAATTACGAAAAATACTACACCCAAAATGCTTAAGTATATTTTCTCGTTTTTGGTAGTTCTTGAAATTGCTCGAGTTTCAGCTTTTCCCTTTTGATGAGTCCAATTATACCATCCATAAACGCTCATAATTAGATAAAAAGCATTTATGCCCATATCGGCATATAAGCCAAATTTTTGGCAGATATATACATATATTATTACGCTAATAATTCCTGTAGGAAAAACCAGAATATTTTCTTTTCGAGCATATATTACGCTCAATAATCCAAACACTACAGCTATTACCTCAATAATAGTTGTTTGTTGTGCATTTTGAATTATTATGTTAATTATCGAGTCCATTATATCTATTGTAAATATTGGTATTATAAATTTGCTGCGAATGTAGTTATATTATGTAAAAATTAAGGTTTTTAATGTAGTTTTTATAAAATATCCAAATACTGAGTATTTTGCCATAACTTTGCACCCTAATAGTCAATCAAAATTATAACTATAAATAATTATAAATATGGGTGCTAAAGTATATAAAAGTGAGTATAAGAATACGCCTTATAATGCTGCAAATGTATTCGTACATCTTTCGACTTTTGATTTTCTAAATTTTGTTTTTAGTACCGAAAATATCGAAAGAATAAAAGGTGAAGCTGGCCAAAAGGCTTCAAATTTTCATGTGAAAAAATATTCAGTAGATAAGGAATCATGTGAGTTTACAATAAATCCCATTGGTACCATTTCCCTAGTTTTTGTTGATAAAAAAGCTCCTTACCATATTCAAATCAAAAATATTAAAGGCCCTCTTAAATTTAATTTAGATATTGATATACAGACTATTGATGCCGACAGTTGTAAGCTGCAAGTAGTATTATCAGCTGAGCTGAATATGATGATGCAAATGATGATTGGTAAGAAAGTAGATAAGGTGGTGGATAAAATTGCAGAATCGCTTTCGTTAATTCCTTTTGATAAATTAGCTTAAAATTATAAGTATTATTAGTCCTATTTATTCTATTGAATGCAAAAAATACTCTTAAACTACCTTCCTCCTTCAGATATTTATACGCCATCAGCGGCTTTATCTATTCTTAAAAGCTTTATGCTTGAGCATGACTTTGATACTGATATTAAGTATTGGAATTTGCTATTTAAACCAGTATTGCCATTACAAGATAGTGACGAAATTGAGGAAGCAATAATCCCATTTGTATCAATTTTAAATGACCAGTTTACTAATGATGAGGGCAATGATAAAGCAGCACAATTACTACATTCACTATTGTCGGAAAGTGAGCAGCATGATTTAATTTATTATAAGAAGCTGCTTATCAGCACAAAGAAAGATATTTTCAGAATTATAAATAAGGAATTGTCGCAGCTCAACTTCTCAGATATTTTGCTCTTTGGAGTGAGCTCTAAGTTTCATCAGTGGATTCCAGGAATGATTCTGTGTCAGGAGGTAAAAAAAATATCGCCAAACACGGCTACCGTTGTGGGTGGTTTTGGCAGCGTTCAATCTGCTGTGGAAGCCATGAAAATGAACCCCGATTTTGATTTTGCCACTTGGGGCGAAGGCGAATATCCTTTGCTTGAGCTTAGTAAGCAACTCAAAGCTTCGGAGCAAGATTTCAATGAAGTACCACGCTTGATATTTCGTGAGAATGGTAAAATACAGATTTCTACCACAAATAGAAGTGAGTATCTTGATATGCAGGATTATATGATTCCTAATTATGATGATTATTTTGAGAATTATCCTGTTACAGAAGAGAAATATAAGATAGTAATTCCCATAAATTCGAGTAGGGCCTGCTCATGGAATAAGTGCAAATTCTGCGACTATAACAGAGGTTATAAATACCGTGCTCGTACTGCCGAATGTATTATTAGTGAGGTGGAGCAGATAGCTCGAAAGCACAAAAGTGCTTGTTTCTCTTTTGTGGATAACGATATTTATGTAAATCCCGAGCATTTTGAACATCTGCTGGATTTAATGATAGAATCCATAAATAAGCATAATTTTGATTATGAATTTTGGGCAGAGATGATTCCCAATGAAAAACTTACTGCTCCAACTCTTAAAAAAATGCAGCAAGCTGGCTTTAGCCAAATTTTTGATACCCTACTTGAGAAAATGGCAAAGAGCAACACTTTTTCTAGCAATATTCTGTTTTTGAAGTTCTCTTTAAAAAACGAGATTTACCCTTTGGTAAATATTATTAAAGGTGTGCTTGGCGAAACTGCTGGTGATGTAATTGAGAGTATGGCGAATCTGTATTTTCTTAGATTTTTCTATAATAAGGAAGAGTATTCGCTTTATCATGAGTATGTTACTTTGGTGGTTTCAAATATGACTAAATATTATACTATGCTGTCGGCAGAGCAGCGAGCAGAGTATAATACTAATAAGCTTACGGATATGCTACCAAGGCATTTCTCAGAAGGCGATTCAAGATTTAGCCTTTTTCGTTGGCAAAAACAGAAAGTGGATAATCATAAACAATGGGCAGCAATACAGCTTAAGGAAGAGTATTATGCTGAAAATATCCATACTTATAAAATTAATGAGCAAGAAGCCATTATTGAGTTTACAGAATTTGTAAATGATAAGCATACTGCAACTTATAAGCTGGATAAGGAAACTGATTGGCAGATTTTGAAATTAGCAAATGAGCAGATTATGAGCTTTGAGGATATGCTTTCGCAAATGCAAACTCTTAAACCTGATTTTAATTCTGAGGATTTGAAAAAACATCTTAGCCGATTAAAAGAGATTCACCTACTGTATTGTGATAAGAATTTCTCTGGGATTATTTCGGTGATTGGTTGATAAAGGTTGAAGTGGTTTAGAAAAAAAGGTTGAAAAAGGTTTAATTTACTGCTAACAGATAGGTTGTTATGGCTTCAATGTTAATTTTAGTTCATCATATTCGATAACTTAAATTCTATTATCACGCGATTTATTTAAATTTCAAATCCTAGTTTAGCAAATATAGTATTTAGTTAATCAAAGATTTTATTATAACAAAAAAAAGGTATCCACGAATTACACTAATTAGCACGAATTATTTTTCGCTAGCGGAAAATAAACTTCGTGGAGATTCGTGTAATTTATGGATAAACTAGTTTGAGCAAGGCAAAGCCTTGTGAAAACAGATTATTTAATTAATTGAAAAAGTCCCATTTCAATAAAGAAATGGGACTTTTGTATATTAATAGATCTTCTAGAAAATCAATGTTCTATTTTGCGAGTTTTTGAAAAGAAAGCGACATAGACGAGGCTTTTGAAGTTTTTGAAATAAGGAGTTTACATTTTGTAATCGACTGTTTCAAAAACGAAAATAACGAAGTAATACCAATTGTTATTTAAAATGCGCTAAAGTGCATTTTAAATTTACAATGGTTTATGCCGAGATTAAATCAAAACTCTTTTAGAAGTGAATGAACTAAAAGAGCGTATTGATTTTTAATCGGTATAAATGTTGTTTTCTATCAAAAACTAATTAAGCTCCTAAAGTAGCAACCATTACAGCTTTAATAGTATGCTGTCTGTTTTCTGCTTCGTCAAAAACGATGCTTGCAGGGCCTTCAAATACCTCTTCAGTAACCTCAAGACCATCTAAACCAAACTTCTGGAAAATCTCTTCGCCAACTTTAGTGTCGCGGTTGTGGAATGCTGGTAAACAGTGCATGAATTTTACATCAGGATTACCTGTTGCGTCCATTGCAGCTTGGTTTACTTGGTATGGTTGAAGCAATTCAATACGCTCTTTCCAAACTTCGTCAGCCTCGCCCATGCTTACCCATACGTCAGTATAAAGGAAATCACAGTCCTTAACACCAGCGTTTAAGTCGTCAGTGATAGTAATTGTTGCACCAGTTTCTTTAGCTATTTCTTGTGCTTGAGCTATAAGCTCAGCAGATGGCTGTACAGCCTTTGGAGCTACAGCACGGAAATCCATTCCCATTTTTGCAGCACCAATCATTAGTGAATTACCCATATTATTCTGAGCATCACCTAGGTAAGCAAATTTAACTTGGTTCAATGGCTTATCGCTATGCTCCATCATTGTAAGGAAGTCAGCAAGAATTTGAGTAGGGTGGAACTCAGTTGTTAAACCGTTCCAAACAGGAACTCCTGCATGTGCACCTAGCTCTTCTACAATCTCTTGGCCAAAACCACGGTACTCAATACCATCATACATACGACCCAATACGCGAGCAGTATCTTTCATGGTTTCTTTAACACCAATTTGCGATCCTGAAGGGCCTAAATAAGTTACGTGACCACCTTGATCGTGAACTGCAGTTTCGAAAGCACAACGTGTACGTGTTGATGCTTTTTCGAAAATTAAAGCAATGTTTTTACCCTTCAAGCGATGAGTTTCAGTGCCTGTATATTTTGCCTTTTTAAGATCTAATGATAAATCTAAAAGAAATTTGATATCCTTTGGGCTTAAGTCTAAAAGCTTAAGGAAGTTTTGATTTTTTAAGTTATAAGCCATAATTTCTATTTGTTATATTATTCAAAAAAATGTTATCTATTTTTTAGCTCCACAAATGTAATTCTTTTTGTGTTTCTCAAATGTTATTTATCTTAGCACAAAGCACAAAAAAACTATTGCAAATCTTATTTTATAATTCTAGTTCCAGCGCCTTCTTTTTTCAATAATCGAGCATCAGTAATCACTGTTTCGGCACCACCATTTTCCACAAACTGAATTCCAGCTCTTACCTTTGGAGCCATGCTACCTTCGGTAAACTGTCCATCAGCAAGGTGCTTTGAGATCTCTTCTATAGTTATTGTTTTAAGTTTTTCTTGCTCAGGAGTGTTGAAGTTTACCATTACATTTGTAATATCGGTAAGGATAAAAAATGCATCAGCTTTGATATTTGTTGCCAAAGTTGAAGAAGCCAAATCTTTGTCAATTACAGCGTCAATACCTTCAAATTTACCGTTTTTCTTCATTATTGCAGGAATTCCTCCACCACCAACAGTAATCACAATATTGCCTTGGCGAGCAAGTGTTTCCACTACTTCCCAATTGCTAATATCTTTTGGCTTTGGTGAAGCAACAACTCTACGCCATCCTCTACCTGCAGGGTCTTCGTTGAATTTCCAGCCTTGCTGCTCAGTCATTTTTTCCTTTTCTTCTTCAGAATAATAAGGGCCAACAGGTTTTGTTGGATTTGAGAAAGCAGGATCTTTTTCATCAACAAGAACTTGTGTAATTAAAGCTACAATGTTCTTCTTAATTCCTCGCTCAGCAAGTACATTACGCATTTGCTGCTCAATCATATATCCTATTGAACCTTGAGTTTCGGCAACGCAAATATCCATTGGCTGCTTAGGAATACCAAACTCTTTGAATCCAGCTTCGTGCTGTAAAAGCACATTACCTACCTGAGGACCATTGCCATGAGCAATTACAAGATTATAACCTTGATCAAGTAAATCAGCTACCTCATCACATGCCGCAAAAATATTTTCTTCTTGCTCGCTGATACTTCCTTTCTGTCCGCTTTTTAATAATGCGTTTCCGCCTAAAGCTACTACTGCTAATTTTTTCATATCAATAAAAAATTATTTATTCAATACAAATACTATGTATCAAAAAATTGTTTTAAAATGTGTATAATTGATAGGTGGAGGAAGGACAGTCTTCTATATTAACACTCCACTATGTTATCTTTAATTTTCCCCTCTGAATTAGTAAGACATATTTCAGAGGCTTGCAAAAATAACAATATTTACGAGAAAAGATAATTTTTGTGAAAAATTAATAATTCAATAAAATGATTGCGTTTAGTCAATGGTTTTTTGAGAAGGATAAAGGGCCCCCGATAGGAATCGGGAGGATAGAGGACCCCGATGGGAATCGGGAGGAAAAAGGGGAAGGACAAGGATAAAGGATAAGGACAAGGATAAAGGACCCCGATAGGAATCGGGAGGAAAGAGGTTAGTTTGATAATGGTTTGAACTTTTGATGTTCTATTTGTAATTCGATTAAACAAATCAACAATTAAACAAATCACCATCAAAGAAAACCGGTAATAGGTATTTTAGCCCTTAGCCTTTAGCCTTTAGCCCTTAGCCCTTAGCCCAGCCAAAACCCATCTTCATATTCTTTATCCAACACAACATCAACAATGCTATTTACAAGTTTTTCGTCATATTTTGCATATACCTTAATATAGTTGTCGGTCCAGCCAGAGATTATTCCATCGGTATTGCTGTTTTCAAAAAGAACTTTATGCTTGCTGCCAATACTCTGTTTATAAAATACATCTTTCTTTTTTTCTGAGAGAATATGTAATTGCTGACTTCTACGTTTTTTCTCCAAATTTGGCACTTGCTCATTTATTTTTAGAGCAAAGGTGTTTTTGCGCTGTGAGTATGTAAATGTATGTATATAAGAAAGTTCTAACTTTTCTACAAACGCCATTGTATCGTTAAAGTCCTGCTGTGTTTCAGTAGGGAAACCTATAATTATATCAGCTGCAATACATGCATTAGGAAGTAGTTCTTTAATTTTAGCAACTCTGCCAGCATAAAGCTCGGTATCGTAAAAACGCTTCATGTCTTTCAGTATTTTATCACATCCGCTCTGCATTGGCAGATGAAAATGCGGTAAAAAAACATCAGATTTTGCTACTAGCTCAATAATCTCATCAGTAAGTAACTCTGGCTCTACCGACGAAATACGGATTCTTTCAATTCCGTCAACTTTTTCAAGCTCCACCAATAAATCGTAAAAATTTTCGGTACTTCCTTTTCCAAAATCACCAATATTTACTCCAGTAAGGATTATTTCTTTGGCACCCTCTTGAGCTACTTGCTTTGCTACTTCAATGGTTTTGGCAACAGATACACTTCTTGAGCGACCTCTAGCCATTGGGATAGAGCAGTATGTGCAAAAATGATCGCAACCATCTTGCACTTTTAAGAAACTTCGGGTTCTATCTCCTGATGAAAAAGATGGGATAAAGCGCTTTATTTTTCCAATATCGGCAACGTATACCTCTGTGGCTCTGTCGGAGTTAGGGTTTTGAATATATTCTACAATATTATACTTATCGTCGTTGCCCAATACCATATCCACATATTCGAGTTCACTCAATTTTTCGGGACTAAGCTGCGAGAAACATCCAATAACACTAACTTTGGAATCAGCATTTCTTTTCTTTGCCTGTTTGGCAGCAGTTTTGGTCTTTTTTTCAGCAAGCTGAGTTACCGAGCACGAGTTTATGACATAATAATCAGCCTCGTCTTTAAAATCGACTACCTCAAAATCTGATTCGGGAAACATCTTACGAATGGTAGAAGTTTCCGAATAATTAAGTTTACAACCTAATGTATGAAATGCTATTTTCTTTTTCAATGTTATTTATGCTTATTAATTTGCGGCAAAGATAGTGCTTACATTGATAAATTGTCAAATTATTAAATTACTAAATTGTAATATTTATATTAAATCCAGTATTTTATACTATGATGTTTATAAATTCAGGGTAAACGTTTTTTAGATAATAGCACTATATGCTAAATGGTTTTAACTGATTATTCAAAGCCGTTAAATGCCTGATAAGATATGATATACAACCGCAAAAAAAACGTCAATTAATCATTAACAATTAACAATCAAGCATTAATAATTAAGCATTAATAATTAAACTATAATCCCTATATTTGCGGCAAATAATTTAAGCAATCAATGAGTGCAAAAAAACAGGATAAAAACCTTATAAAGAATATATTTTCCAATATACATTTTAAGTATAAGATAGTGGTAACTAATGAGTCAACCTTTGAGGAAGCTCTAAGTTTTAGATTATCGCGAATGAATATATTTATGCTGTTTGGTGTGGTAACTATTATTTCAATTGCATTTACCATTTTTATGATTTGGATTACTCCTCTAAAAGAGTATATTCCGGGTTATGCAAGTGTGGATAGATGAGAATGATTCAATATTACCTGCTATTAGTGATGATATTGATTACGATAATATTCCTGATGTAAAAACTGAGAGAGAAAAGCAACTTCGCAAGGAGTGGGATAATGTAAACGACTATGACCTGGTTTATGCCAATAATAAAGGCTTGACAAAAGGGATTGGCCGTTTTGTGTTTTATACACCGGTGCACGGTATTATTAGTAATGGCTTTGATGCTGAAAAATCGCATTTTGGAATTGATATAATTTGTAAAAAAGATGAAACAATTAAATCTACCC
The DNA here is from genome assembly GCA_002254285.1 of Bacteroidetes bacterium 4572_112. Taxonomy (GTDB): domain Bacteria; phylum Bacteroidota; class Bacteroidia; order Bacteroidales; family UBA1556; genus UBA6267. Next base: position 62,299 of record NIUZ01000001.1, read on the forward strand.
TTGATGGTAGAGTTATTTTTTCGGAATGGACATATCAAGGTGGTTATGTGATAACTGTTCAGCATGATGATGATTTGGTAAGTATTTATAAGCATAATGCACGGCTACTTAAAAAACAAGGAGATATAGTAAAAGCTGGCGACCCTATTGCAATTGTTGGAAATACGGGTAAATTAACCTCAGGCTTGCACTTGCATTTCGAACTGTGGTATAAAAACAGTGCGGTAAACCCTTCAGATTTTATTAGTTTTAATTAAAATTCTATTCAAAAAACATTTCATGCAAAATATTCAAGAAGAGAATCAGAGAAAAAGAATAGCAATATTAGGATCTACTGGTTCAATAGGTACTCAAGCATTAGAGGTTGTATCTGAGCATGAACATATGTTTGAGGTGGAGGTTTTAACAGCAGGAAATAATGTTGATTTGCTTATTCAGCAGTGCCTAAAATATAAGCCAAATGTGGCTGTAATTGAAAATGAGGATTTGTATGCTAGGCTTCAGGATGCATTGCAAAATGAGGATATACAGATTTATGCAGGAAAAAAAGCCATTGACCAGGTTGTAGAAATGGGCAGCATTGATATGGTGCTGATGGCTATTGTTGGTTTTGCCGCTTTGGCACCTACATTAAATGCCATTGAGCATAAAAAACAAATTGCCATAGCAAATAAGGAAACATTTGTTGTGGCAGGCGAAATAGTTACTCGCAAAGCAATGGAAAATGGGGTAAACCTTTATCCTGTGGATTCTGAGCATTCAGCAATATTTCAATGCTTGGTAGGTGAGTTTCATAACCCCATAGAAAAAATTATTCTTACAGCTTCGGGAGGACCTTTCCGTGGCAAGGATATTGATTTTTTACGAACAGTAAAGCCAAAAGATGCTCTTAAACATCCAAATTGGGATATGGGAGCAAAGATTACTATTGACTCGGCAAGTATGATGAATAAAGGCCTTGAGGTAATAGAAGCAAAATGGTTATTTGGTGTTAAAACCAGTCAGATTGATGTTTTGGTACATCCACAGTCAATTGTGCATTCTATGGTACAATTTGAGGATGGAAGCATAAAAGCACAACTTGGTTTGCCAGATATGAAGTTGCCTATTCAGTACGCAATGGCCTATCCTCAGAGGGTGAAAAATAATTTCCCAAGATTAGATTTTAAAGATTTCAGCAAGCTTACTTTTGAGTCTGCTGATATGCAAAATTTTCGTAACCTTGCACTTGCTTTTGAAGCATTGGAAAAAGGTGGTAATATGGCCGCTATTCTCAATGCTGCAAATGAAGTTGCAGTAAGTGCCTTTTTGAAAGAAAAGGTGGGATTTGTGCAAATGTCGGAATTGATAGAGAAGTGTATGAATAAGGTATCGTTTATAGCGAAGCCAACATATAATGACCTATTGCAGACGGATATAGAAGCGCGAAAATGTTTTAATAGTTTTATTTAGAAATAAGTTTTAGAAGATATATATGGACGGATTAGTAATGGCGGGTCAATTGATCCTAGGCCTTTCAATAATAGTAACACTGCACGAATTAGGTCATTTTTTGGCTGCTCGTGCTTTTGGCATTAGAGTAGAAAAGTTTTATCTATTTTTTGATGCTTGGGGTGTAAAACTCTTTAGTTTCAAAAAAGGAGACACAGAATACGGTATCGGTTGGTTGCCTCTAGGGGGTTATGTAAAAATTGCTGGTATGGTTGACGAGTCAATGGATAAAGAAGCAATGAAACTACCTCCTAAGGCGGATGAATTTAGATCTAAGCCAGCATGGCAGCGTTTAATTGTAATGATTGGTGGAGTGGTAGTAAACTTTATTTTAGGAGTTGTTATTCTTGCATTTATTACTCTGCATTACGATAAAGAATACCTCCCTGTTGATTCCATTGATAATGGTATTTATGCCTACGAATTAGGTAAAGAAGTTGGCTTCGAAACTGGCGATAAAATTATTGCTGTTAATGGCAGTAAAATTGATCGCTTTAGCGATATTACTTCGCAAAGCAACCTTATGGGGGCTTCAATTACAGTGCTTCGTAATGGCGAAGAAGTTGAGGTGATAATCCCTGACGATTTTTATAAAAACTATACCAAAAAGACAAAGCCACTTTTTATCCGTGCTGATAATTATGAGTTTGTAATTGATAGTGTGGTTCCTGGTTTTGCTGGAGAAGCAGCAGGGCTACAGAAGGAAGATAAAGTTATTTCCATAAATAACACATTTGTAGGAAGTTTTGGTGAATTCAGAAGCGTTATTATAGAAAATGGTGGTAATGATGTAGTTATGACCTTACTTCGCCAGAATGATACTCTTGATTTAACTGTAAGTGTTGATAGCTCAGGTATAATTGGAGTTGTGGCAATGCGCCCTCCATACGAATATAAGGAGTATAGCATGGCCGATGGTATTAAATATGGTGTTAAGGATGGTGTATCTATTCTTTCTGCTAATATGAAAGGTTTTGGTAAAATATTTAGTGGTAAAGAAAAAGCTACAGATTCGCTGCAAGGCCCTATTGGTATTGCAACTATCTATGGCTCGGTATGGAATTGGCACCGATTCTGGTTCCTAACAGCAATGATTTCGTTGGTTCTAGGTTTTATGAATATACTACCTATTCCAGCTCTTGATGGAGGGCATGTTGTCTTTCTATTGATAGAAGTAATTACCGGACGACCTGTTTCAGAGAATATTATGGAGAAAGCCCAAATGGTAGGTATGTTTATACTGCTTGCTCTTATGGTTTTTGTTATTGGTAATGATATTTGGAAACATATACTGAATTAACAATAGAGTATTGCTTTATTGATAAAAGACAGTAAAATATTATAAAATTCTATTTTTAATAATAGTACTTTTGTAAAAATCATTTTTTAAGTAATGGATACTAAGGATAAGCCCAATTATAAACATTTAGATAGTATAGATAGTCCTGCTGATCTTAAGGAGGTTGGTCGTAATGAGTTGCCAGAAGTTTGTAGCGATATACGAGCATTCTTAATAGATTGTTTGGCAAATAATCCTGGTCACTTTGGCGCAAGCCTTGGTGTTATTGAGCTTACTGTAGCTTTGCATTATGTTTATAATACGCCTTACGATAAAATAGTGTGGGATGTAGGTCATCAGGCTTATGGTCATAAAATACTTACTGGTCGTAGAGACGAATTTAATACAAACAGAAAACTTGGAGGCATTAGTGGCTTTCCAAATATTACTGAAAGCGAATTCGATGCTTTTGGTGTAGGACACTCCTCAACTTCCATATCTGCAACTTTGGGAATGGCTGTAGCTTCATCCATAAAAGGTGAAACCGACAGGCAACATATTGCAATTATTGGCGATGGAGCTCTTACCGGTGGTGAGGCTTTCGAAGGTCTTAATAATGCTGGTGTAAATAAATCTAATATGCTTGTAATCCTTAATGATAATGGAATTTCCATAGATAAAGGAGTGGGAGCAATAAAAGATATGCTGCTTAATGTTACTACCTCTAGAGTTTATAATAACTTTAAGGGAAAAGCATGGGAAGCACTTGGTGTATTGGGAACTGAAGGTCCTGCACCACGAAAAATTATTCAGAAAATAAACCTCGCAATTAAAAACACTTTCCTAAAGAAATCAGATTTAATGGAATCGCTTAATATGCGATACTTTGGCCCTGTTGATGGACATGATGTTGAGAAGCTTGTGAGGATAATGAAATTGCTTAAAGATATTCCTGGTCCTAAATTACTTCACGTAATTACTAAAAAGGGTAAAGGGTTTAAGCAAGCCGAAGATCATCAAACAACATATCATGCACCAGGTTTATTTGATAAAGAAACTGGAGCATTAAGGAAAGAAGATACTTCGCATTTGCCACCAAAATACCAAGATGTATTTGGCAAAACAATTACAGATTTGGCAGGTGATAATAAAAAAATTGTTGCTGTATCACCAGCAATGCTTAGTGGTAGCTCATTAACTATAATGCAGAAGGAATTTCCTGATCGTGTTTTTGATGTTGGTATTGCAGAGCAGCATGCTGTAACTTTTAGCGCCGGTATGGCAATTAGTGGTTTAAAACCATTCTGTAATATTTATAGTACATTCCTACAAAGAGGTTACGATCAGCTTATACATGATGTTGCTATTCAGAAACTTAATGTCACTTTTTGTATTGATAGAGGTGGATTAGTGGGCGAAGATGGGCCAACTCACCATGGTAGTTTTGATTTAGCATTCCTACGATTAGTGCCAAATATAACATTAATGGCACCAATGAATGAGATGGAGCTTCGTAATATGTTATATACTTGTCAGAAATATGACCTTGGAACTACTTCCATAAGGTATCCTCGTGGTAGAGGTTTTAATATTGATTGGCAAAATGAATATCGAGACGTAGAAATTGGTAAAGGGCGTGAACTTATGATAGGCGATGATGTTGCTATTGTGAGTATTGGTCATGTTGGTAATTTTGCTATGCAAGCAGCTACACAACTCAAAAATATTGCTAATATTGGCGTTTATGACATGCGATTTTTAAAGCCATATGATGCAGAAATGCTTCATAAAATCTTTAAGAATTATAAAAATATAATTTCTGTGGAGGATGGAACAGTTATCGGTGGATTAGGAAGCCTACTTACCGAGTTCAAGAACCTACATAATTATACCAATAAGATTAGTGTCTTGGGAATACCAGATCAGTTTGTTGAACATGGGAAGCCAAGCGAATTATATGCTATTTGTGGTTATGATGTTAATGGTATTATAGCCGAAGTAAAAAAAGTTATTTAATAGTTTATTATTATTAATTTTTTTGTACTTTTATCCAAGATTAAAGATAGTGCAATGAACTATTATTTAGTTTGTTGATTTTTAAATTATTACTAACAAATAAAATATTAAAAGTGATATTATTAAGTGCAATTATTGCTTTACTTATTTCTTTTTATTTATTGAATGAGATAACTGATTTGTATTTCGTTCCGTCATTAGATTCTATTTCGCATAGATTGAAAATGTCGGATGATGCTGCAGGAGCTACGCTTATGGCCGCAGGGTCTAGTGCTCCAGAGTTATTTATTTCAATAATTGCAGTTATCTATGGTGGTGACAATATAGATATTGGTGTTGGTACTATTGTGGGCTCTGCTTTATTCAATTTGTTAGTCATTATTGGAGCTATTTCTTTTGTTAGAAGTTCTAGAGTAGCATGGCAGCCAATGTTACGCGATATGCTTTTCTATATTTTATCAATAGGAGCATTATACTTGGCTTTTAGCTCTGGTGTGGTTACTATTTGGTACGTTATAGGATTTATAGCATTATACGTAGTATATGTTATTGCTGTACTTAATTGGAAAAGGATATTTCCATACGAAAGAGTTAAACTAGAAGAAGAAGAGGAAGAGGAAGACCCAAAATGGAAAAAAATAATGAGACCAATTGATTTCGTTATTGGTATACTTTTTCGTGGTCCTGATAAATTTACTCATAATTTCTTAGTTAGTATAGGTTTAATCGCTCTTTTAAGTTGGGTACTTGTAGAAAGTGCTGTTGTTGTAAGTGATGCCATGGGTATTCCTAAGTATATAGTTGCACTTACAATACTTGCTTTTGGAACATCGGTTCCAGATATGATGTCCTCAGTTATTGTTGCAAAACAAGGCCGTGGAGGTATGGCTATTAGTAATGCATTAGGCTCTAATATATTTGATATACTCCTTGGACTTGGTATTCCTTGGCTTATTCTTATTATAGCAACTGGCAATTCTATTTCAGTACACGAAAGCAATATCACTTCACATATTTTTCTTCTATTAGCATCAGTAATAGGTATGTTTGTAGTATTTTTAATTACACGTTGGCGTGTTAATAGATTAGTAGGAGTTCTGTTTTTGGGCTCATACTTTGCCTATCTGATATATGTAATTATGCAAGCAGTATAATTAGTATTTATTTCTGAAAATTTCGTAAATTATTCTTTATGTCAAAAGTTAAATGGAAACCGGGAACAATGGTTTATCCTTTGCCTGCTGTAATAGTAAGCTGTGGTAGCAAAAGTTCAGATTGGAATTTAATAACTATTGCATGGACAGGTACAGTAAATACAAATCCTCCAATGGTATATATATCGGTTCGTCCTTCGCGCCACTCATACAATATTATTAAAGAAACTGGCGAATTTGTAATTAATCTTACCAATAAAAAAATGGCTTTCGCCACTGATTGGTGTGGTGTAAAGTCGGGTAAGGATTTTAATAAATTTGATGAAATGAAATTAACCCCTTGCGATGCTGAGTTTGTTGCATGCCCTATGATAGAAGAGTCGCCAATAAATATAGAATGTAAAGTGACGCAAACAGTTCCCTTAGGTTCGCACGATATGTTTATTGCTGAGGTGCTTAGGGTTCATGCTGATGAGCAATTCCTTGATCCAGAGACTGGTGCCTTCGATATGAAAAAAGCTGGACTAATTGCATATTCTCATGGCAATTATTACGAGCTAGGCGATCATATTGGTAAGTTTGGATACTCAGTAATGAAAAAGAAAACAAAGATAAAAAAGGCTAAGAAAATACGAAAATAATTTTTCAGAATATCTTCTAAGCTAGTTTCCACCCAAGCATTGTAATAATAAATATACTTGCATAAATTAAGGCTGCAATAATACTTATAGCTCTTGATGTGCTATTAATATGCTCTTGTTTTTTTATTACCAAAAGTGATAATCCTAATCCTAATATTGGCAATAAAATCCCTAAATATCCTGCAATAGGGCTTATTATGTTTGTAAGAATATGATTTTGTAATAAGTCGTGATTTTGCATAATGGCTTCAGCAGTATCTACGCCTTTTGGATCTGTAAATACGTACTTCCAATATGGAATGCGCGATGTGGTCTTTAGTATCGCTTTTAGTAAGTGCATACTTGCCGTAATAGGCAATAATGCAAAAACTAACTGCGAAAAACTATTCTTCCATGTTTCCTTTGCAAATATTGTTTTTGATAATGCCAATATGAAATAGAAAACAGAAGGTAGTATAATAAATAGTGTAAGTGCTTTTATTGTTCCTGCTGTGCTTCCTGTAATAATTAGGCTGTGATTTATATAATTAGGTATGGCCATTATAATTTGCTTAGTAGGATGCCACTCTGATAGTATTTCGTAAATAACAAAGCTACTCACAATAACAAAAAATGCAATTTCGGCCCATTTCAAATTTATTTTCGTAAATAAATCAGCCGCTATTTTCTGCTTCTTTATTATAATATTATCTTTTGTACAAGATTTAAAGCATTGTCCACAAAGTATGCAGTCTCTATTGTCAGTAATCAAAGGTGGGTACAATTCCGATGTGCATGATCTGCCAATAATATTATAATGGTTATTCTTACTAATACAATCTTTGGTTTTACAGGTTTTGCATACGTCCTTATTTATTACACCTAGTTTTTTGAAAGATAGTAAGGAATATAAACCAAGCAAGTGCCCAATGGGACAAACATAGGTACAGAAAGTTCGTTTTTCCCAAATTAAGCCTACAATTACAGCTATGGCAAAAAGAGTAATCATATACAAAGCCATATATTGTGGTATGCGGTGTATTGCTAAAGTGTGAATCCCTAAGACTAGAATTAGAGCATAGAATAATGTGATTATCCATCCTGATTTTAAAAACTTGCCTGGCCTACGTTTTAGCCCTAGTTTACCTGCTAGTGATGTAACTAATTCCATTGGGCATATAGTACACCAATATCTACCAAAAAACATTGCCGACACAATTATTAAAGGCCACCAATACGACCACACTATAAGGTTTGCTAAATTTGTATTTCGCAAAATTTTCGCAAAGTCGGCATCGTTTGTTGTGATGCCTATACTTCCGTAAATTAATGATATAAAAACAGTTAATGTAATAAACTGAAGGCTTATTAGGAAGTGCCTGTTTTTGAATAGTTTGTTTATCATCTGACTAATTGTATAGCTAAGCCTGTGAATAAGAAAATATAGATTGATGTGATGCAAATATAATAAATACTCTTGAGAAAACACCAAAAGGAAGTCATATTCTTAAAAAAACCAGCAAAGGTATATCTCAATAATATAAACCTTAATTATGCTTTGGAGCGCAGAAATAGCTCCTTGGGAACAGCAAGGGAGGTTTTCTTTTATAACCAAGTATCGTCTAAATATAGCGTTATTGCTTCCAAAGAATCTGATTTCTTTGTGGATGATAAATATACATTTGAAATAGGGGGTAAGAATAAAGATTTCTCTCAAATAGCAGATATTGATAATGCATATCTTGCCATTGATGATATAGAGGTAGGTGTTTTTAATAAAATACCGCTGTGGTTATTTGGCTTTTTGTATTAAACCTTAAATCCGCAAGTATCTTTTACTGCAAAGCTGTATAGCCCATCATTATTGGCAATACTCAAAAAAAACTACTCACCGTATCTGATGATATGCTTGCATTGCTTTTTTCTGCGCTACACCAATTCTGACGTGCTCTCCAGCTTCTCGCAACTAATACCAAATTAATACCAAAACACGCCATATAAATCGTTTATATTTCCCTATTACTGCGTTAAAAATTATTTCCATAGCTATACTTCGACATGCTCAGTACTCCTATCCTGATTTTAGTTTACTCCAAATTTAAGTTTAAAATTGAAAAAGTAGTATATCTATAAAAACTTAGTTTCAAAATCTATTGTAGAGCTATTATATAATTTGCCTTTTGAATTATACATTTTAGACTCAATTAATATATCGCCTTTATATTTTTTTTGAGATTCATAAATCATCTTATTTTTTCGTGTGTATTTGGTGTAAATAGCATTATTGTTTTCGTATTTGTTTTCCCAAACATATTTTGCCACTCCTTTTCGATACGAAATTCGTTTTAAAGGCTTATTATATGATTTGTCATAAGTTGCTTTATAGGTAAGTATATCGTTCTTATTATAATACGTTCTCTCAAGTATTAATGTGTCAAGAGTGTACTTGCTTACACTTTTTGTTATTTCACCTTTTTCATTAAAGAACTGAGCAACTTTTACTAAATAATCAGTACGCATTTTTCATCATTGTATTTCCAATCGTTGGTCAATCGCTTTTCATTACTCCCTTTCTGTAAATATTCGGCTGTAATATTTCCTTTTTTATTGTATTCAAAATAATAGGCTTTCTTTAGTTTACCCTTTTTGTAATTATGGATAGTTAGCGCTTTATTTTTGTCGTTATAGGTGTATTTTGTCCTCCATTTTATTATTCCTTTTTTATTCTTTCCAATAAGCTCAGTAATATTCCCATTCTTATCATAGTTGGTTATTGTTTGATAACGAACTTTATCTCCCCTCTTGTTCACGAGGATGGTTTTACTTACTCCATTATCCTTAATAGCTTTTTTGGTTATGCCATTCTGCCAATAATAATTGTAATAACGGTAATGGTTGTACTCCGACTGACTTATGCCAACATAAGCTAGCATGATGAATACTGCAATTAATAATTGTTTCATAGGTGTTAATTTTAAGTGATTTATTGTGTGTGTAATTTTATAACGAATAAAGTTATTATTTATTTTATTTGTTGATTAATATTTTTATATCTACTTGAAGAGTATTTGATTGTATTGACATAAACCTAAGTGTCCTAACAACCTTATGTGCCTATTGTGGTTAAACAAATAAGCAATTAAACGAATAAACATCCTGATTCTATTTCCGAATACAAACACACCTAAATCCCAAATCATCCCTAGGCTTTTCGTACGAAAACTCTCCATTACTCTCCAATTCGGCCAGACTACTTCTGAAGCTTCCTCCGCGAGCAATTCCCTTTTTATCTGTCATTTCCATTAGGTTGCCATGTACATTATATAAGCCTAATATATTTGGCCAATAGGCATACACTGGAGCCGTGAGATTAATATCTTTTGGATTAGAATTATCTGCAGTTTCATTAGCCTTTCTATAGTTATAAAGTGGCTGTTGTTCTGTTTTTGCATTGGACAATACTGCTTCCGAAAATGGAATTCTAAGTATTTTGTCATATACTGCCTGCGTTGGTAAACTATATTCATAAACCTTTGGAATATCTTCTTTGTATTTACCATCAGCTCTGTGTTTAATGTCGCCTTTCTTAACGGCTATATACAAATTTACCATATCAGAGCGCCATTTGCAGTATTCTATAGCTTGCTCATAACTAACTCCCACCACGGGGTAATCTCTATAGGCTGGATGTCTGAAATATGATATTTTATTATTTAATCCCATAACTGTTGTGTCAGGCATTACAGATTTATATTCATTTGATTGCTTACCATACATACGCATAGTCCAATGTGTATATTCTCTATAATCAATATTTCGGACTTCGCTAATATCAATATATATTTCATTGTTGAGCATTACTGTACCTGGGGGTGATTTTTTCTTGCTAGTATTGCCCAAATATGTTGTAATAAGCCTAAAGCCTACTGTTGGCGCAGCTTTGCCATCCCAAGCTTCTTTGCTCTTTATTTTTATATACTCAGGCTCACTATTAAAGCTCCCACCTTTTGTATATGGTTTATCTGCCACCATTTCTGCAACGTTACCACCAATATCGTATAAGCCGTAATCGTTTTTATAATAATGCCCAATTGGACAAATATTATCTATGTAATACGGATTATTATACGAGCCATCAGTTTTAAAATTTGTCATATCACATGAGCTAAGGTTCCAGCAGTTTTCTCCGTTCCATGGATAAGGGTTGTCGTTATTTCCACCCTTCGCCATATATTCCCATTCATACTCACTTGGGATTCTGAAATCATTTATTTCACCATAAATTTCACTTATCCATCGTGCATATAACTGTGCTGCTTCATAACTAATGCCAACTATGGCTATAGAAGCAAATCTAGTCCATTGCATTTTATGGATACCGTTTTTCTTTATACATTTTTTGCTGATCAGGGTTTTATAATAAGGATCGTCAAAAGCACTACTGCTAAATTGGTGGTTTATGTCAACTTTCATTTTTGTAGCCCAATCTTTATCCATGGGGATGCAGGTTCTCAAATCATCGTATCTATTATTATCAATAAGGTAATTCAAGAATAATAACCACGATAAATTATTGGTTTCGTATATTTGCGCATAGAATGCCTGTACCGAAATTGTTTTTTCATCACTAGCCTTAAAGCTCCCCAGTGGTATAAATGAGCAATTACTAGGATCATCCTGATAGGCATCATTGCCTTTAAGCTTCATGTTACTGTAATCTACCTTTGGCATATTCCTACCCAATATATTTACTTTAAGCACTTGCTTGGCTTCGTCTTTTAGCTTCACTCGAATTACATACCTAAACCCAATGGTAGAGTGCTGCTCGCTAAGGTCAATAAACGCTTTGGCAAACATTGCCGAATAATAATTAGAGTTTCTCGATGGCACTCGTCTGTCGTACCAATTTGCTCCCATTACTAGTTTTCCATTTTTATTATTACATTTTTTATCGAAATATGCCTGCCATACATTCACCGAATCCGACTTTTTTTCTTTCGAAAGAAATGATTTATAGTTCTGCCATTCATCATTATAATCTTCTTTCAACCATTCTGATACGTTGCCATATAATTGATAAAATTTTGATTTTTTTGCGCAACTATTATTTATATCTATTAAGGTTGGTGTTACTGAGCGTTCCTTAGTAATAATTCCTAAACTTTTCCGATATTCAATATCTGAACTTTTAGTAATATTCAAATTACAAATAAGCTCATCATTAATTTCGTGAGGAATGTTCTCGCATTTAGCTGACTCCCAGTTTTTATTGGCAGCCATTTCCCATTCATAAGCTGTAGGTAAGTCAAACTCTATATTGTAATTTATGCCCTGCTTATCCATTCTGCGCTGCCAAATATATTGTAGCCAATCCAAATATGCTAAGGCTTGCCAATAACTTACTCCCACAACGGGGTAATTATTATATGCTGGGTGATTTAAATAAAAGTCTACTAATGGCTCATTATATTTATTGTCAAAATCATTAATCCACACTGCTTCATTAGGATATACATCAATAATATTGCTTCCAAAATGCTTAATCACTTCTTTGTTTTTAGAATAGAAAGTGTATTTAAAAGCTTTAGATTTTTCGTATTTATGATCATTAATAGTATCCCTTTCAAGATAATTATAATCCGCAAATCCATTATAAGCTTTTACCCAATTTAGAAACTCATGATAGTTGATATTGCTAATCTCTGTATTGGAAATATAGAACGGGTTTAGCAATTCCTGATTCTCTCGCTTAGTAAAGAATTTATTCAAATCCCTTTGCTCTTCTTTGGGAATATAATAATTTATTGTTTTTGGCAATTTTAAGTCAAAAGCCTGTGTGTTGGCGTACTTATTATTCTCGGAATAAGCATCCGCTGTAATGCTTATATATGTTAGATTTTTAAGCCCATCAATCTTCTTTGTATTGAAAGGTTCGCCTTCGTAAACAGGAATATTAGTGGGGTTGAGACTGTCGGATTCGTCTTTTTCTCCTTTAATACTTATATTGTATAAATAGTTAAAAATGTGATAATCCTTGGTGATAATCTTTATATCATCAGCTTTTTCCAATTCCAATATATTGGCAAACTCTGTATCAAACTCTTTTAATCTACCAGATTGATGTTGAGTGTTTTTTGTAGTGTTATGTTTAAAGGATTTGTTTTGTGAAATATTATTTTCCTTATTTATTGCCATCAATTGCAATTCCATGGGGTGCATTTTTACGTTTACCTGAGTTTGCACACAATCCGATAAGTTTGCTTCTTTTGCTTGGCTAATAAAAATCTCATTTTCATAATTACGCTCATTTACACTATCATTTTGGCTAATTAATGGTATG
>NIUZ01000164.1 GCA_002254285.1 Bacteroidetes bacterium 4572_112
GCTTGCAAAGAAGCCTCTTCTACTGTGAGTTTAAATTTTCGTTGTTCCTTAGTACATGACGTAAGTGCAACGATGCTTATCAATATTATTATAAGATATCTTTTCATAGTATAAATATTAATCACAACCACCACCAGCTGCAGATTTTTTCTTACGTTTAATAGGTAAACTAGCTTTTTTCTTTATTGTTGGTGCACCAACAGTTGATCCTCCACCAAAGTAAGAGCTAGCTGCTTTTCTAAAGCTATATGTTTCAAATTCTGTTCTAAGAGCTGTTTCTTTTGGCTCAGTAGGTTTTAGTATAGTCTCTACCCATCTATTAAGACCACCTTTAAGAATAAATACATTCTTATAAGATAATCGTGATGTTAGAGTCCATGCTTTAACTGCTAGGTCAGAGCTATTAGAATACAGAATTATAGTTCTTACATTCTGATCCAATACATCTTTGTATTTTTCGTCAGCAAGACTTTCTAATGGAATGTTAATAGCGCCTGTTAAACTGTATTTATCATATTCAGTTTTAGATCTAAGGTCTACTAATAATATAGTAGGGTCATCAGCCATGATTTTTCGCGCTAACTCATCAGTTGTTACGTACTTATTAGTCTGCGATATAATATCTATTAAATCGCATGGCTGTACTTTTTCAAAAGGTTCTTTTTGTGTAGTATCTATAATAAATGCTCCAAAAGCTCCTATAACTAGTAGTACAACATAAAATATACTTGTTTTGCTCATCTAATTAGTTTTTAAAGTTTATAATTGGTACTAGCTACTACTTTCTTTTGAATAATACTTACAGCAAAGAATGCTACTGCTGCAATTACGGTAAGTAATAGAATAAATAGTCCATCACTCATACCCATCCATTCAGCAATATTAACTTTACCCATAGCACCGCTACCTCTAAGTTCTTTCCATACCGAATCGTATGTGAAAGCATAACCAAAGATACCGATTAGTGCTCCACCAACAAATATCATTGCATCAATTTTGCCAGTAACAGCAGCGCAAACGCTTGTGCCGGGGCAAAATCCACCAATAATAAATCCAAATGCCATAATTAAACCACCAATTAATGTTGGTATCCAATATGTTTTAGGGTAAAAAGTTAGACTTATGTCCATAATTCCAAAATGATTTAGAAAGAAAATGATGATAGCAGCAGTAATTGCTGCTGAGAAGAATACTTTTAATACAACAAAATCGTAGCCATAAAATACGCCAGCTAGTTTTCTTGTATTAGTAAATCCGGCAGCTTCTAGTAAGAAGCCAAAGCCTATGCCGATGAAAAAACCAATTAAAATATTAATTTCTTCGCTTATTAGCTCTTGTGGAAATAATGGTCCCATAGTTTATTATATTTTAAATAGTTTAAATCCAAATTTTTCTAAAGAAATATGCGATCATATAACCGCCACCGAATATTGCAATAAGTCCGATAAAGCCACTTAGGGATAAAACTCCCATTCCTGACATTACCATTCCTGATGTACAACCTCTACCTAATTGAGAACCTATACCGAAAAGTATACCTCCAATTAAGGCGTATATTAGTCTTTTCTTATTGGTTATTTTAGGTGATTTTCCTATTTCTATTTTTAGTCTACCAGCAAAAGCTGCAGATATAATTGCTCCGGCAATAACTCCTAGTACTTCAAATACTAACCAAGTTTTGGCAGGAGAATGCTCTCCACCGACTCTAGCTTTGAAAAAACTAGCATTACTAGCATAATCGTGGTTTACTGCGTCTACACTTGCAACCACAACAGACTTAAGTGCACCACTGGCTCCTAGTCCTTCCCCTGAGAAATAATATGCTGCTACCATAAATACTCCAATGAGTATTCCTGCTAGATAGGGGTTCATAAATTTTTTGCTTTTATCTTCCATGATAATTTTATAAAAATTTTAAGGTTAAAGTATGTGGAATCCTGATGCTTGACCAGCATACACCATTATAAATCTAAAAAGTAAACCACCCATTAATATTAAGAATGCTGGAATAGCTATAGGGACATGAAAGCCTCTAAGTTCCATTATTTCTAATATTGCAGGAAGCACTAATCCCATACCTACTACTAATACCCAAAATACAACAGTAAAAGGTCCACCAAGTAATAATTGTGCTGCTTCTACTTGAGCAACTCCACTTGAAAGGAATCCCATAAACATATGTATAATGAAGAATAATTCGATAGCGATTAACATAAGGTCAATCTTGCTATATAAGGTGCGTTCTTTATGGTCGTTGCTCATCCACATTAATAATGCTGCAGCGGTAGAAACTCCTGATGTTAAAAACAGAGGTCCTAGTATTGCTGTATTCCATAATGGACGCGCATTAAATGCTGATAAAAGAATACCAGTATAAACACCTAGTACAATAGATAAACCGATAGTTACATAGGCAACCATTGCTCGGTTTTTGATGAAAAGATCCATTATTGCAGGTAAAACAGGTAGTTTTTTAATTAGGTCATTTGCCCAATTAAGAAGTCCTATCATTTTGCAATTAGGCTTATTCTCTTTTAGATACTCTATAATATCATCGAGGTAGCTCAATGGCCATAGTATAGCAGGTATCATTATCACTGATAATGTCCAAGCTCCCCACGACATTGGAGATTCGATTCTGAAGTGTAGGAATAATTGCCAAAAATACAATACATGATGTAAATCGTATAATAACAACATTAAACCTAATATAATGATTATAGGCGCAATTATTGGTGCAACCTTTACAGTCATTGGCATAGAGTCTGCTTTACCTTTAAGGTAAAAGAAGCTAGCGAAAAATAGCAAGCCTGCTGCTAAACCGCCAAAAAACAGATAAAGTGCTATAGGCCCCCCCCATACTTCTAGATGAGGATATACGTGTGGTATAGACCTGCCACTTACATTTATTATTTCTTCCATAGTTAATTTATGTTTTTACTTTAAAAAATATAATTGTGGATTAGTCCCTGCCTCTGGTGCTAGAACGTACCAATCTTTCTCTTTTAATATTTTAGATACATCACTTTTAGGATCATCTAAGTCGCCAAAGATTAAACAGCTAGTTGGACATACATCCACACATGCTGTATTAAGCCCCTGCTCCAAACGGTGATCGCAGAATGTGCATTTATCTACATAACCATCAGGATGTACATAGCGAGCTTCATAAGGACAAGCCTCAATACATGCAGCACAACCAATACATTCGTCATGTGTTACTTTTACGATTCCACCCTCAATTACGTGACTTGCTCCTGTAGGGCAAGTACGTACGCAAGGTGTATTCTCGCAATGCATACAACGTTCTGATTTAAAGTGCATTTGTACAGTATCAGGATAGGTGCCTTTTACAGCCTCTACTATCCAATCTCTACAATATCCTAACGGTACATTGTTTTCTGTTTGGCACGCGACTACACAATCGGAGCATCCGACGCATTTTCTCGTATCCATTGCCATTGCATACCTCATGATTTAGCCTCCTCTTTTTTGTGTGACTCTTGTTTATGTCCTTTAGTAGCTTCACTTTTCTTTTCAGATTTTTTCTTAGAAGCTGCTTTCTCTTTAGGTTTTTCTGCTTTATAATTTGCAGAAGCAATAATCTCTTCCTTACTAGGTTCCTCCAATAAGAATGTTACAAAATTATTACGCATTCCTGTACCACCCATAATTGGGTCGATTTTAATCTTAGTAATTAATGGAATGTCATTAATACCACGACCTTTTGCTCTAGATAAATGCTTGTTTGTATGACCAAATCCATGGACCATATAAATAGAATCAGGACGAATACGTTCTGTTAATCTAGCTTTTGCCGAGAATTCGCTAATAACTCCATCTTGATTTTTTAACCATAAATCAGAATCATTTTCTATTCCCCATAGCTTAGCTGTACGTGGGTTAATCCATACATTATTTGTTTCGTATAGGTCAAATAAGTAAGGGTTATTTTGTGTTCTACCAAAAGTATGCATAGGTGCTCTACCATATACTAGGTGATAAAAACCAGGATCTGGTGAATCATGTCTAGTAAATTTAGGCATTGCATCATATCCTTTTTCTGCAAAATCTGTAGAGTATAATTCTATTTTACCAGTATTGGTGTTAAATTCGTAATCCTCACCAGGTAAAAGGTAAATAGGCTCTGTAGAAGGGAAGGTTTTAACACCAATCTTCTTCATCTCTTCCAATGAAGAACCTACTTGCTTAAATTGCCAGTCAAGAACCTCTTCAAGGTCTTTCCATGGATAGTATTTCTCTAATCCTAGTCTATGACCAAGCTCTTTTGCCATCCACCATGCTGGTTTTGAATCGTATTTTGCTTCAACAGCAGGCATACGGAAAGCAATTTGTGGAACTCTGTTTTTACCAGCTCTACTATAATCATGACGCTCAAGGTAAGTTGACTCTGGTAATACAACATCTGCATAACCTGTCATTTCCATAGGCATAGTATCAACAACCACAATAAGGTCTTGATTTTCTATTGCTTTAAACATCTTAATTCTGTCTGGAATAGTGTTTATTACACTAGTACCAGCAATAAACCAACCTTTAATCTGATGTTTCTTCTCGAAATCAGGAAGACTAGCATCAATTAATACATTTGTAAGACCTACAAATCATAGCCATTGCTCTTTCTCTTTGTGTATCATCACCATACCAAGTAGTGTGACGACCTGGGTGAATAACCGATGCCGGAGATGCAGCAGCCATTGTGTGAGCTGATTTACGAATTAACTCAGGGTTAATTGTAGTAATACCAGCTGCCCATTCTGGAGTATAGTTTGCAACATGTGCTTTAAGCTCCTCAAAGCCATAAGCGTATTTGTCGATATATTCTTTATCGTAAATATTATCATATATTAATACGTGCATCCAAGCTAATAATAAAGCCATGTCAGTACCTGGCTTAATAGCTAACCAATGTTGGGCTTTTGATGCTACGGTAGATAATCTAGGATCAACAACAATGATTTTTGCCTCATTGTCTATTGCAGTAGAAACTTCCTGAACAAACGAGTTGTGCATGTTCTCTCCAATGTGATTACCTATAAATACAATACATTTTGAGTTTTGCATATCTGCTGGCTCTGGAGAACCAACTCCTGATCCAAAGGTAGCAAAGAATCCAGCTTCACGAGGTCCAGCACATTGTGCATAAGCTGGCTCAGCATGATTTTCGTTTCCAAACGCTTTAAATAAGTATTCAAAATGTTTAGCAGGAGCACCGTGTACAAAAAGAGCCATGTTTTCTTTTCCATAGTCTTTTTTGATGCCATTCATTTTACTAGCAATAAAATCTAAAGCTACATCCCATTCAGCCTCTTCATAAAACTGCTTGCCATCGGCACCTGTTCTGCGAATTAGTGGCTTCTTAAGTCTGTCTTCATCTTCGTACATTCCAAGTCCGCCAGTTCCGCGAGGGCAAAGCTTGCCTCTAGCGTGCTGATCTTCCTTATTACCAATAAGTTTTTTAATGTTGCCATCTTTGTCTTTATAAACCCAAGCTGCACATTTCCAAAAACAAACCTCGCAATAAGTCGGCGTTCTTGTAAGCTCGCTATCAGGAGTGTCCTGCGATATAGCTTTTTCGCTTACTTTTTGAACGGACCCCAGTACAGATCCTGCA
>NIUZ01000020.1 GCA_002254285.1 Bacteroidetes bacterium 4572_112
CCACTCTCAATAAGCATATATCCCGTGGCAATACTCTCAATGCCCATACCTTTGATATTAGCAGCAGTACGCACTTGATTTCCAATTAAGAAATCAGCATTACGACCACTTATTAAGCTCAAAAACAAAATAGCATCAGCATCTTTATGAATATGAGTGCCATCACCAGGGAAAATTATGATTGGAATATTTGTGTTTTCTTTCAATATTTTTATGGAAAGTGCTACCCCATCATTGGTAATAAGACTTCCTCCCAAAAAAATATAATCAACATTTGATTTATTAGCAACATCTATCTGCTGCAAAAGTAATTGTTGGTCAAATTTGTCAGGATCGATAAGCAATGCTAGCTTTTTCGTATTATAGGATATAAAACTATCGATTACCATAGGCTAAGAATCACTTTTTTCGTTTTTGGACTTTGCTTCCATATTTTCATCAGAGCAATGTACTAATACATATTCGTCATCATCAGAAAACTCATACTCAAGCACATAATCTCGCACAACACCATAATTGTCTATCCTACCATTGAAAACACCTTTACGCTTAAGTTCAAATGGTGATAAAAATATATCTCTATCGAATTGTACTTTTGGTTTACCGAAAAGTTTATAAAGCGCCTCTTTGGCACTCCATAATACTGTTAGATATCGCTGTCGGTTATCTAAAGGAAGGTTTTTTAGCTCTTCTTCCATTAGGAATTTATCAGCAAGCCCTCCTATTCTATCTCCTAGTTTCTCAATATCCAAGCCCACATAATGGCTTCTGCTAATAATAACTCCTGCATATATACCACTATGAGTTACAGAAATTTGATAATTAAGATTAGAGAAGTGGATTTTACCATGCGAATCGTAAAAGAAATTGCATGCCTCATCAGGGTCAAGCAATTGTCGTGCTGCCAAACGATAAGCGAGCCAGTGAGCCTGACGCGACTTTATCTTAAATTTTTCGAAAGTTACATAATCCTCCTCACTGAATTGAATCATAGACAGCATATCATCAACACTTTCTGTGATTTTCCAGACTCCGAGAACACCGTGGTTCTTTATATTTTTTCTAAAAATTATTGGCATAAGACGAGCAAAGATAATGTATTTTTTAATTGTTAATTGTTAATTATTAATGTTTAATTAGTTAAGTCACACTAATTAATCGTTAATGATTGAATACTAAGACTTAAGACAATCTACAAAAACAATAAAAATACTACTAAATAAGTATATCATAGAGTCTTCAATAATTCACTTCATATTAGACCTAGTAATAATTTATAAAAAAAATACTATTAACCTCATCAAATTTATAATTACTTTTGACTCTAAATTAACCAATTTGAAGGAGGCAGCTAAACCCTGCCTCCTATTTTATTTTATCATAATATGCGCTTAATTTATACACTTATTATTATACTTATTTATAATATGGGCTTTAGTCAAAACCTCATATATAATGGTAGTATTGAGGAACTTGACTCTAATTGTGTATATACACTTACAAGACCTAATAATCCTTGGAATGGGAAAATTCCTGCAAAATACTTATTTAACATATTAGGCTCGCCTGATGCATTTAACGAATGTGCTCCCATCAGCAATTACATTGATTCAATGGTTAATGTTCCAAATAATTTTTTCGGACACCAATGGGCACGAACAGGAAAAAGTATTGCACATAATTTTATTGGAAGTAATTACATTTTCAATATTACATATCATTCTGAAATAATTTCTTTTCCACTAAAACAAAACTTAATAGCTGGCAAAAAATATTGCATACAGTTTTATACCGTTAGGTCAAATAAAATAAACTGGGCTACCGATAATATTTCTGCTGCATTATCAATTGATAGTATCGCCCTAGTTTTTGATTATATTGACATACAAAGTATCATTACAAATATGGGCAAGGGAATTATTACAGATACTGTAAATTGGACCCAAGTAAAGGATACTATTATAGCCACTGGCATTGAAAAATACCTACATATTGGTCACTTACTAAAAACACATAGCAATAATTTACAGTACATTTATACTCCTGCTTCTAGTAATTTTCCAGATTCTAATTATCTAGAATACTACATCGACGACGTAGCCCTATGGCCCTGCGATACTGTAGCACCACGCGCCAATGCGGGTAATGACACAGTGATATGCAAAGGCGACTCTCTGCTTATTGGCACTCACAACTACAACGACTATTACTATAGCTGGTGGCAGGATAGTATATGTGGTATACATGGCATTAGCGAAATACAAAGAGATGAGCACCTTGGACAAATATGGGTAACGCCCAACAAAAGCACTTGGTACTATCTGCAAGCTACTGATTTCAAATTCGACAAAAGTATTGATAGTGTTTTTGTAGAAGTAGATGTATGCAAATGCGCCATTGAAGACACTGCAATATGCCAGGGCGAGAGTGTAAATTTGGGACTAAACGACCCTTTCTTTAGCTCCTATGTATGGAGCCCCAATTATTGTATTGATAATATAAACTCTCCATCACCAATAGTAAATCCCGAGCATAGTTTATGGTATTATGCTACAGCATACGATACATTGGGTGGTAGCATTAGCGATAGTGTATATATTACCATAAAAAACTGTAAGGCAAGTAATAACGATACTACTATTTGCTTGGGAACAGAGCTAAGTATAGGCAATAACAATCCGCTGTATAATGCGTGGTTTTGGTTTCCGACAGACTATCTAAGTAGCCCCACAGTGGCATCACCCATTGCTAGTCCACCATACGATATTACTTATTTCCTTAGTGCAACAGATACATTTGGGGCTGTCACCCAAGACACCATTAATATTGTGGTAGAAGATTGCGACAAAATATATGATTTGCTTATTCCCTCAGCTTTTACTCCAAATAATGATGGGCTAAATGATGAGTTTGCTTTTGGCAACTATCAGTATTGGCAATTTACAACTTATATTTACAATAGATGGGGACAATTGATTTTTGAAGGCAAAAATACATATTGGTGGGATGGAAAATACAAATCAAAGCCAGCTCCCCAAGGTGTGTATATATACAAAATAAAAGGCAAGGCAGAAGGTATTGAAAAAGAATGGATGGGGAATGTTACTTTATTGAGGTAAGGGACTTATGTGATGTTTAGCAACCATTAATAATCAAGCATTAACAATTACACCCTAATGATGATTTCTCTTTTTCTCCAATCTATATTTCTTCCTATTTCCCTTGGAAGGAAGCACGCTTTCTTTGGTACCTGTGAGCACCGACTTTATAAGCAAATTTATAAAGCCTTTATTCATATCTCTATGAAAAACAAAATCTACCTTACGAGCAGGTAAACCTGGCTTTATGGGATTGCTAGAATTAATTACCGAATTAGCAATTATTGACAATAAATGATCCGATACTTTAGTATTATATTTTTCTACTCTATCAATTTCTACATTCAGATTATCGTACAAAAATGTCATTTCACCCTCACTTTTAGTTCTGTTGGCAATTCCCTTAAATTTTACACTATTTATCTGTCCATTATTCACTCTTACAGGAGCAAAACTTGCTATAGGTTTAGCTATTTTTTTCAGATTAGAGCTAAACAACTCACCATTAAAACTAAAATAATTTTTAGAATAGCTGAATACTAAATCCAATTTAAAAGGTATTTCATTATGAATTTTGCCTTTAGCAAATAAACTCAACTTTTGCTTTTTAGACTTATTCTGAATGTTTTTTAAACTTACAGAGAGGTCATTCACATCAATCTTACTATGCTTACTATCCTGCTGCACTATTTCTACAAACACATCAACATTATTTGCATTTACTGATTTAATATTAATTGGTATTTTAATTCCAAATATATTCTGTGCAAGATATTTAGGGATATTTTTTGGATTAAGAGGCTTATGTTTGTCTTTAAAAAAATGAACTTTAACAGCGTTAATATCCACATGATTTGCGAACACTCCTTCAAGTTTTTTTAGTTTTTCTATATCTATATCATCTACTCTTATATCATCTATTTCAATATCATACATTGGCTTTTGATACTTATATTTTGCAATAAATTCCTTCTTCGATATTAAAGGCTTTATTGTTGACTGCGAAACTTTTAATTCATTTTTAATTTCGTCGTAATAAATTGACTTTACTGATATAGCATAAACTTTATCTGCAGTAATAACTCTTGGATTTTTTAATTCAATACTATTGTTTGAATTAGAATATGTAAGCCCATTATCGTCCTTAGTAAGCTCAATATCAGAAGTAAGTATATGCAATAATTCAAAGCTAATATCAGCTCCATTTTCTGCCTTATGGCTAATATTATATAATGCTATTTCTAGTTTTTTTAATATTAGCTCAAAACCCTTTTCATTTTTCGTAAAAGCTAGAGAGCTCAAATCCACATCCAACTCATCAAATAAAGTTGCATTTTTAGTATTTTTTATATCAACTACCGAAAACGATGCACCCTGTAATTTAAACTCTCCAATATTTACTTCTATTTTTAAGGAATCATTATTTTCTTTCTTCTCAATAAAAGCAAAAGGATGAAATACTTTAGCGTTTTTTGTAAGGTTTACATCTACCTTATTAAATAATATTTTGCCAACGGTAATTTTATTGCTAACAAGGAACTCTCCAATATCAAAATCTTTCAACTTTATAGATTTAAGCTTAACAGCTATGCTACCATTTTTCGTAAAATATGATTCTTGGTTTTTTATTTTGGGTATAAAATTTACATTATAAATTTTAAGATTGCTAGAAAACAAACCTATTCTTACTTTTTCGTATTCTAAGGAATAGTATTTGGAAACTACACTTGCGGAATATAATTCTGTAATTCTTTGTTTTATAATGTCCTCAAAATTGTATACACCGTATAAGTATAAAGAAGTAACAGCTATTGCAATAATACTAAAAACATAGAAAAGAATCCTTTTAAGGCGAGAGTTTCCCTTGCTAGCTTGCACTTTATGCTTAGCTTTATTTTTTTTGCTTTTAACTACGGCTTTGCCCATTTAGTTTTTTTTATAAATACTGTTACAAATAGTGCTGCAAATATAATTATTTAATACTTATTATAATAAGTTACTGTTAATCTAATTAAATGAATCTATTATTTCAACTAAGTGCAACCAATTTGTTAATAATTATATCTATATAATCTATACATTTGCAAGCATTATTATACACACATACACAAAAACGCATTACATGCACAAAATCAATACTTTACTACTTATATTACTATTGTTTTTTATTTCATTTGCTAATGCTCAAAACATAGCATCAAAATCCATTGACAATAGAATTAAAGCAGCACCATTCCGCAGCATTGCTGATAACGGCATTAATGGGATTAAAGTTTCATATAATTTTATAGATTATAATAGTTTCAAAAAATATAATAGAAGAGACGAATACTCTGTGCTAAATATAACTGACTTTAGTCATTTGCAAGAAGTTGGCAAGCCTGCATTACCATCTCATATAGATCTAATTGCAATTCCTGATGGCGCTAACTACCAACTCATTATTAATAATGATGTGCCTATGGTGAGCAAAACAACTACAATATTCCCTGCTTTGCAGCCTGCTCGCGATACTGAAGGTGCTCCTGAACCTGGCTTTGAATTAGACAAAGAGTTTTATAATACTGATCAAATATTCCCACAGCAAAGTGTTAGAATTATTGGTGAGATGAAATACCATGGCATTCGTATGGCAATGGTCGAAATTTGTCCTATTCAATATAATCCTGTAAGTTCAAAATTATATATTCATTCGGATATTAATTACGAAATCGTATTTTCTGGAGCCAATAACTTTACTGATTATTCAAAACACAGCAAAAATTTCATAAATCAGATAGTAAATTACCCTTTAAACTATCAATCGTTTGCTAAGGAATCTAACGATTACTATTCGCAAAATTTGGCTGATAATAGCACATTAGATAGCAAAAACTATATAATTATAACTCATAGCGATTTTGAAGCCGCAGCCGATACTTTGGCAAATTGGAAACGACAAATGGGTTATTCGGTGGAAGTAATTTCGGCAAATAACTGGACCGATACCAGCGTAAAAGCTGCTGTACATACCCGATATCAAAACTGGTCTCCAAAGCCTGACTATCTTTTGATAATTGGCGATGATGGTGATGTACCTCCTGAAACACACTACATTAATGGTGAGCCTTTTGGCACTGACCTATACTATGTATGCATGGATGGGCCTTCCGATTTTGTTCCAGATATGGCAAAAGGTAGAATTTCGCCTACAAATGCCACAAATGCAATGATGCAGGTGCATAAAATTATAAATTACGAAAAGAATCCTGTTTCGGACACTGCATTTTATCAAAATGGTATTAACTGCGCACAATTTCAGGATGACAATACCGATGGCTATGCCGATAGAAGATTTCTGCATACTAGCGAAGATATTAGAACCTATATTAATTCCCAAGGTTATAATTCTGAAAGAATTTATTATACCGACAATAACGTAACTCCTACAAATTATAATGCTGGATATTACTCTATGGGTCAACCATTGCCTTCTGTATTATTAAAATCTAATGGATTTAATTGGAATAATGGAGCATCAGAGATTTCCACTGCTATAAATGCTGGAAAATTCTTTGTTTTTCATCGTGACCATGGATATTCTGGAGGCTCAGGATGGGCACATCCATATTTTGTAAACAGCAGTATTTCTACTCTTAATAATGGCGATAAACTACCTATTGTTTTTAGTATAAACTGCCATACAGGAGAATTTACACAAAACTCGTGCTTTGCCGAAACTTTTATGCGAAGGACTAATGGCGGAAGCGTTGGTATATTTGCCGCATCTTATTATAGTTATAGTGGTTATAACGATGGTTTTTCCATTGGGCTAATTGATGGTCTTTGGTCAAACCCAGGCATGGTTCCAAACTTTGGAAATGGTGGCATTAGCAATCCAAATGTTACACCACATAACGACATTATAAACATGGGCGACCTATTGAACCACGGACTTACTAGAGTTGTACAAACTTGGGGTGGTAATTCTAGCTCAAACAGATATACTAATGAGCTTTTCCATTATTTTGGCGACCCTGCCATGCGTATTTGGACTCAATTTCCTGATACTATTACAGTAAGCATAGTTGACACTATTGGCTGTTCAGCCAGTAGCTTTGCAATAAGTAATTGTAATGTTGCGGATGCTGTTGCTACATTTACAGGAAGTGGTGTGCTATTAGGGAAAACTACTCTAGTTAATGGTAGTGGAACAATACCCGTTAGTAATTTACTAGGACCATATTTTGAAGTAACAATTTCAGCACCTAATCATAAACCTTTTCAGAAAACAATTTATTTAGGTAGTGGTGGCAATTTGACCGTTTACAAACAGCATAGCAATAATATATGCTTTGGAAATAATGAAGCAGAAATAAAAATCTTCCCTTCATGCGGAAACCCTCCTTATTCTGTACTTTGGTCAAATGGAGATACACTTACAACTCTTACAAATGTTACCACTGGTGTATATTCTGTAATAATTACTGATAATGCAAGCAATACTATTTACGATACCATTACAGTATCTGGACCTAGTTCGGCAATACAAATATCGGCAACCACTACGGATGCAAAATGTAATTTCGAAAGTAGTGGAAGCATATCTGTAAATGTAACAGGGAGTACTCCTCCTTATACGTATAAATGGCAAAATGGAAGCAGTGGTGCCGACATTAATAATATAGCTGCAGGAATGCACTTATTTTCAGTTACTGATAGTTTTGGCTGCGTTTATAAAGACAGCTTCCTAATATCACAGCCTGCAGTATTAAATATGCAAGTTTCCAAAACTGATGATGCAACAGGAAACTGTAGCGGAACAGCTACCTCAGCAGCAGTAGGCGGAACACCTCCTTATACGTATTTATGGGATGATGATTCGCAACAAACTACGGCTACAGCTACCAACTTATGCGCTGGCCTTTATAAAGTAAAATTATTAGACAATAACCTATGTGCACTTAATAGAGCAGTATATGTACAGAACACTGTTGGTATAAAAAGCGCTGATAATAACTCCGTTATAAGCATTTCACCAAACCCTTCTAATACTGGTATTTTTACAATTAATATTGAAAATAATGAATTAGATAACATTCATTTCAATCTATATAATTCATTAGGAGAATTATTATTACAACAGAAAATAATAAGCAAGAAACAAAATATTGATCTTTCAAAATATGCACAGGGAGTTTATTACCTCCACATTGCAAATAATAATAAATCAAAAGTTTATAAATTAATTTATCAGAAATAGGCCATGAATAAAAAATTACAAATTCTATTTTTCGTTTTAGCATTTCCATTTATTACGGTAAACGCACAGTTTACTGAATCAGAAATGCGCGCAGACATTCTTAGCCAAGATGCTATAAATCAGTGCTCTCACATTAAACAAAAAAGTTTAGCAAAAGCTTTTGCAAAAGCTAGTAGCAGCAATTTTGCTGGTCATAATATTGATATTACTTATCATAGAGCCAAATGGGATATTGACCCAAGTGTTAGCTATATAAAAGGAGCTATTTATACTGAATTTACAACCACTGAAGATAATGTAAGTACCATTACTTTTGAGCTTGATAATACCATGATT
This sequence comes from Bacteroidetes bacterium 4572_112, assembly GCA_002254285.1. Lineage (GTDB taxonomy): Bacteria > Bacteroidota > Bacteroidia > Bacteroidales > UBA1556 > UBA6267. The sequence continues at coordinate 8,677 of NIUZ01000020.1, forward strand.
GTTGATAGTGTAAAGTATCATAATACAAATGTTGTTTTTCAAGATAGTGGAACATATCTATTAAATATACGCTTACCCAATGCTTTGGCTAGTGGAGTTTCTGATTCCATAGAGGTATTTTACCAAGGGTCTCCTGGTCAATCAGGCTTTGGTTCTTTTATTCAAGCTGACCATAATGGTAGCCCAATAGTATGGACATTGAGCGAACCTTATGGCGCTCGCGAATGGTGGCCATGTAAAAATGATTTGAGTGATAAAATAGATTCTATTGACATTTATGTTACTACCCCATTGGGTAATAGAGCTGCCTCAAACGGATTATTAGTTGAAGAAACTACTCTTACAAATAATAAGGTATACCATTGGAAACACCGACATGCAATACCAACATATTTAGTAGCTATTGCTGTTACTAATTACGCTGTATATTCAGATTTTGCAACAATAAATGCAGGACAAGTAGAGGTATTGAATTATATCTTTCCTGAAGATTCACTTTATGCTTCAAGTCGTACTCCTGGTGTGGTAAGTAGTATTCAGTTATATAGCAATCTATTTATCGACTATCCTTTTCAGGACGAAAAATATGGTCATGCTCAGTTTGGCTGGGGTGGCGGAATGGAACATCAAACAATGAGTTTCATGGGAGGCTTCAGTCATAGTTTAATGGCTCACGAGCTAGCTCATCAATGGTTTGGCGACCTAGTAACATGTGGTAGCTGGCACGACATATGGCTAAACGAAGGTTTTGCCACTTACCTTACAGGATTAACTTATGAGCATATGCCCGGCACAAGTTACTGGGAATCTTGGAAAAGTCAAACAAGAGGCTCTGTTCTTTCTGAAAACTACGGCTCTGTTTATTGTGATGATACTACTAACGTGAGCAGAATTTTTAGTAGCAGACTCTCTTATAGCAAAGGCGCATATGTACTACATATGATGCGTTGGAAAGTTGGTGATGCAGCATTTTTCTCTGGTTTACAAAACTATTTATCAGACCCTAACCTAAGCCATGGTTATGCTCATACTTCAGATTTGCAAGCTCATATTGAAGCTACTAGTGGAATGAGTCTTACTGGTTTTATTAACGATTGGTTTTATGGTGAAGGTAGCCCAATGTATCAGATTGAAACATATCAGGCAACACAGGATAGTATAACAATTACACTAAATCAAACAACTACTAATCCATCAATTAGCTTTTTTGCACTCCCTGTGCCTATCCGACTTAAGGGGTCACAAATAGATACTATTGTAAGACTTGAGAATACTGTTGCAGGTCAGCAGTTCACCATAGGTGTAAATACTTATATCGATTTAGTAGAATTTGACCCTGATATGTGGTTGCTCGCTACTGCAAATATTACTAACAATGTGGGAATAAATATGGCAGAAGATGGTTTTATACAAATCTCTCCAAATCCTACGAAAGATATTATTAGAATTAATACAACCGAAGAAATAAATAATATAGACGTACTTGATGTTAATGGAAAGGTGATTTTATCAAAAAATAATATTGATAATACTGAGACTGAAATAAACTTATCAAGTTTTGCCACAGGAATATATTTCTTACGAATTACAACTAACGAAAAATCGTATATCCGTAAAGTGTCAAAATATTAATAATGGTAAATAGGTTATTGATTTATATTTTATTGGGTTTATTTTCTAATACACTTTATGCACAGCTAGATACTATGCAGATTAGTGGCATGTATTATAATACAAACTTATATATTTACAACCCCTCTGCGGGCAGTAATTATAGTATAAGCAAACTAATAGTTAATAATAAACCAATTTCTGAAAACCTTGCCACCAATGGTCTAGAAGTAGACCTTGGTATTTACGAAATGGAGGAAGAAACTCCAGTAAGCGTTACTGTAATTTACAATTCGGAATATCCTCCTGTAATTGTAAACCCCGAAGCGCTTATGCCTCCTGTGCGGTTTCGGATTACCAAACCACGCTATTCGTCACGCAATGGAGATTTGGTGTGGACACTACGCGGAGTACCCGGCGATAATCCAATAATTGTTGAACAGTATAAATGGAACTCTTGGAGGCAAGTTGCGGAAATAGACCCTGTTGATACTGTTGCCAACAATATTTACCAACTTCATATAAATCCCCATTCAGGAAAAAATCTTTATCGGGTAAAAAGTACATCAATTAAAGGGGAAGAAGTAAGGTCACGAAACTGTATTCTCAGTGACAGAAACGTAGCAAAAGTCGAAGTTCAGAGCACAAAAATAACTAACGAAATTGTACTTTCTTCCAAAGCTGATTACGAAATATATAATTCTGACGATAAATTAGTTCTAAAAGGCAGCGATAGGTATATTGATGTAAGCACATTAGAAAAAGCTTGGTACAAACTATTTTTTGATAATCAAATTCAAGATTTTAAGAAGAAGTAGTATCTATAAAAAATGCGTCTTTGAAGTTGAAATCAACTAAAAACGCATTTTGTTTTTTTTGTCAGTATATATCATAAGAGCTATTTTACCACCTAGCCATGCCACTGGAATATATGCAATCAATAAATCAATGGTTAAAAACCATAAAGGAGAAGGTAGCAAATAAGCCATAGTAATTCCGCCAATAAGGAATAAACCTCCAATACTGTAGGAAAACTTCATTCTATGACTTGCTGCAATAAGACCAGCAATAATAGCGCCCACCAAAGTACCTAAGGCGTGAGCTAAAAATGGAAATATAAAGAATTGAGGGTCTAAATGAGGCATAACGGCAGCCAAGGTTTCCATGTCATTTGTATCTACACCTTCCAATGGAAAAACGCTATAACCATAATTAATTAGGCTCATATTAACAATACTACCTATGAACCAACCTATTATAACTGCTAGAATATTCCTTATAATTATCACACTAACTCCTTAATATCTTATAAATAGCCTAACTCTAGCTGAGCCTCTTCGCTCATCATACTTTTGTCCCAAGGTGGTTCAAAAGTAAGTACAATATCAGACTGACTAATACCTGGCACTGCAGCTACTCTTTCTTTTACCTCATTTACCAACGAATCGGCCACTGGGCAATTTGGTGTTGTTAAAGTCATTACTACATGAGCCACGGCATCATCATCCACCTCTATCTCATATATCATTCCTAGCTCATATACATCAACAGGAATCTCTGGATCATAAACTGTTTTTAAAGCTTTCATCACTTGACCTTCAAGGGCAAGAAAATCTATTGGTGCTTTTTTATCTTCTGACATAATTTCTTAATTTTTTTGTTGTTCTTTAGTCTTAAATACTAATGCATAAAGCTTAATCTGCTTTATCATGGATGTAAGTCCATTGCTACGAGTTGGCGAAAGATGTTCCTTTAGACCAATACTATCGAGGAAAGAAAAATCCTCCTCAACAATCTCCTTAGGACTACGGTTATTTACTACTCTTAGTAGCACCTGAGCAATACCCTTGGTAATTATAGCATCACTATCTACTTGGAAACTTATTTTCCCATCAACATAATCTGCTACCAGCCATAGCTGCGATTGACAACCACTAATAAGGTATTTCTTTATCTTCAAATCATCAGTTAATGGAGTTAATTCTTTACCCATCTCAATGATGTAGTTATACTTATCCATCCAATCGTCAAACATCTCGAACTCTTCAATTAGCTCGTCTTTTTCTTCCTGAATTGTCATTTCTCTTAGTTCTTGGTTTGTTGTTAACCTTCGCTAAAGCTACAGTTAATAAATTTGTTGTTTCTTGCCTGCCTTCCGGCGAGGTAGGCTCCTTGATAACACACTCTAGTCTTTAGTAAGAAGGCGGCAAAGACAAGGCTTTTGAAGTTTTTGAAATCAAGGAATTTACGTTTTGTAAATAACTGTTTCAAAAACGAAAATAACGCCGTATTTGTCGTTTTCTTGCAAAGACTATTAGCGGAGCATGTTTAATGTTTTGATAAGAGCCTCCACAAAAATATCAATTTCTTGCTTAGTATTATAAAAAGCAAAAGAAGCTCTTACTGTTCCATTTATTCCCATGCGAGTCATAAGTGGTTGTGCACAATGGTTTCCTGTGCGTACTGCCACACCATACTGATCGAGCAAACTACCCAAATCATAATGATGTACACCTTCCACAATAAATGAAATCACACTAGCTTTATTTGCCGATGTTCCAATAATTTTCACACCATCAATACTCGCAATTTTAGAATTTGCATATTCCAAAAGCTCATGCTCATAGTCAGCAATATTCTGAATTCCTATTTCTTGCATATAATCTATTGCCACCGAAAGGCCTATAATTTCAGCAATCATAGGAGTACCTGCTTCAAACTTAAATGGTAGTTCATTAAACGTAGTTTCTTCAAAGCTCACCTGATCAATCATCTCACCACCATACTGATATGGAGGCATTTGCTCAAGTAATTCTTTTTTGCCATAAAGCACTCCAATACCTGTTGGCCCGTACATTTTATGTCCCGAAAAAACAAAGAAATCAGCATCCAATTCCTGCACATCTACCAATGTATGCGGAGTTGCTTGAGCTCCATCAATAAGCACTTTCACGCCTTTGCTATGGGCAAGTTCTATAATTTCAGCAACAGGATTTATCACTCCCATCACATTAGATATATATGCTATAGCAATAAGCTTTGTTCTTTGATTTACCAATGATTTCAGATAGTTCAAATCTAGTGGTATCAAGATCTCTTTGAGCAGATATTAGGCTTCTTCCACCTTGTCTTAATTTTTCAACTTCATCTGTAAAAAGATAGTAGCCAGAATGAGCTGTTGCTTC
>NIUZ01000165.1 GCA_002254285.1 Bacteroidetes bacterium 4572_112
TATGTAATTAACAGCGGTTTCTAATCAATTTTATTGCCATTATCATTCTTTGGTCATATTGTCAGTGTTTGTTCAAAATTCCGTAGTTTTGTGTTATACTTAATGGCGAATTTTGCGCAATAGTATTTGCTATATCGTAAGTAAACTCTTCAATATCGTCAACAGCCACAATATGGTTAAGCATACCCAATTCATAGGCTCTTTCGCCAGATATTGGTTTGGCAGTGAAGAATAATTCCTTGGCAATATTTGGTTGCACACGGGTCAATATTCGCTTAATGCCCAGGGAATTATACGGCACACCTATTTTTGCTGGAGTAATGGCAAAGCTCGTTTGCTTAGTTCCCACAAGAATATCACAGCTAAAAGCCAGGTCACAAGCTCCACCCCATACACTACCTTCAATAAGAGCAATTATGGGAATATTCACTTTCTCAATGGCACGAATTAATACTTCCAAAGGATGATTATAAGGTACAGGGTCGATACCCGGCTCTGGTAATTCCTCAATATTATAACCTGCCGACCACACCTTTGCACCTTTTGCTGCTCTAATAATCACTACTCTTGAATTAGAATTTTGAATATCTTCAATATATGTTACAAACTGCTGTAATAATTCGGATGAAAGAGCATTGCGTTGAGCAGTATTTTCAATGCTTATTTCGAGAATATAATCGTGTTTTTTGACAGAAATTAAGGCCATAGTTACTAAATTAAGTATAACACAAAACTACGGAATTTTGAACAAACACTGACAATATGACCAAAGAATGATAATGGCAATAAAATTGATTAGAAACCGCTGTTAATTACATAGAATCAAGAGGTAGAAACTGCTGTAAACGATACTGACAATACTGCTGAAAAAGTGGAACAAAAGTCAGACAAAACGGAGGATACTGCCACAGATGAGATTCAAGAAGTTGAAGCAGAAGAAAAGATAGTAGCAGAAGAAATTACCGAAGAAAATAGCAAGGACGACAAAAAGGCTAAAAAAGGTTTTTTCTCAAAAGGTAAAAGCAAACTTGATGAAGCAAAAGAGGAATTAGAAAAAGCTAATTATAAAATTGCTGAAATCAATGATAAGTATTTACGCTTATATTCAGAGTTTGATAATTTCAGAAAAAGAACTATTAAAGAGAAATCTGATATTTACAAAACTGCTGGTGAAGACGTTATACTTTCTATTATCTCAATTGTTGATGACTTTGAAAGAGCATTAAAAAACACTGAAGATAATGATGAGAATAAGGCTCACCGTGAAGGATTGGAGCTTATTTTCAATAAATTCAATAAGATTCTAGAGAATAAAAATGTAATAGAAATTGATGCAATGGGTAAAGAATTTGATACCGATTTGCATGAGGCAATAACACAAATTCCAGCCCCATCAGAGGATATGAAGGATAAAGTTATTGACGTAGTAGAGAAGGGTTATACCATGAATGACAAGGTAATACGCTTCGCAAAAGTAGTAACAGGAATGTAGCCTTAGCTACTTATTTTTATTCTGATAAAACATTAAGATATGGCAAAAAGAGATTATTATGAAGTATTGGGCGTTGACAAAAACGCAGATGCTGCAACAATAAAGAAGGCTTACCGCAAGAAAGCGATTCAACATCACCCAGATAAAAACCCTGATGATTCTTCTGCTGAAGATAAATTTAAGGAAGCTGCTGAGGCATATGAAGTATTGAGCGACGATAATAAAAAAGCTCGTTACGATCAGTATGGTCACGCAGGAATGGGTGGAGCTGCTGGTGGCGGTGGGTTCGGCGGTGGCGGAATGAATATGGATGACATATTCTCTCAGTTTGGCGACATATTTGGCGGTGGTGGATTCGGTGGCGGTGGTCGCAGAAGTGGCCGTAGAGTAAACCGAGGAAGCAATCTTAGAGTTAGAGTAAAACTATCGCTTAAGGATATTGCCCATGGTGCCGAAAAGAAGATTAAAGTAAATAAATATATTGCCTGTGACTCATGTAGTGGAACAGGTGCTGAAAGTGGCGAAACTCAAACATGTACTACATGTAATGGTAGCGGACATGTTACTAGAGTTCAGCAAACTTTCTTAGGAAATATGCAAACTCAGAGTGTTTGTCCTAGCTGTAATGGTGATGGTCAAATAATTAAGCATAAATGTAAAAAATGTAGTGGCAATGGCGTTGTAAAAGGCGAAGAGGTAGTTACATTGAATATTCCTGCTGGCGTTGAAGACGGAATGCAACTTTCGGTATCAGGTAAAGGTAATGCTGCTGTTCGCGGTGGTATCAATGGCGATATGATTGTTGTGATTGAGGAGTTACCTCATGATGAACTTAAGCGTGATGACAATAATCTACTTTACGATCATTATATTAGCATTCCTGATGCTGTATTAGGAACTACTATTGAAATCCCTACTGTGGATGGAAAAGCTAAGGTGAAAATTCCTGCAGGAACTCAGGCAGGTAAAGTTTTCAGACTTAGAGGTAAGGGTTTGCCAAGTGTTGATTATAAAGGTACTGGCGATTTGCTCGTTAACATAAATGTTTGGACTCCTCAAGACCTTAATGATGAGGAAACAAAAATTATGGAGAAACTTCAAAAATCAGAGAGTTTTGATCCAAAACCTACTTCTAAAGACAAGAGTTTTTTCGATAGAATGAGAGACTACTTCCATAATTAATGGATAAATAATATTTTAATAAACAGCCCCAATAATTTATAATTATTGGGGCTGTTTGCATTTGTATTATTATTAATTTTGGAGTATTATATAATTATGCAACTATTAACTACTAAATAAGGTCTTTAAATAGTATATAACTAATAACAGTACGCTCATGAAAAAACCACTACTAATTGCATTAAGTTTACTATTTAGCCTTATTTCTTTTTCTCAAAAAATTATTTATGTTTATCCTGAGCAAGTTGCTATTGGAACAAACCAAAACTTCAATATTTATGGGCACGACACTCATTTTTATTCGGCAAATACATCAACTATTATTTTTACAAATAATACAGATACTATAATAACAAGCTCAGCACCTTCTTATTATACAGATAATATATCACTTCAAAATCAAATATCTTTTTCAGAATATGGTTTTTACGATATATACCTTATTAATAATATTGATGATACCATGAAAATGGAAAAAGCAATATATGTAGGTAAAACATCAATAAAACTATTAGCAAAACCATACGACATTTCTAATGATCAAAATACAAACGTAATAATTACTAATATAACACCTTTAACAGGCCAACCTTACATTAATGCCATATTATTTAATGTTAATAATGATACAATAAAATCTAATTCTTTTGTTGTGGATGCTGAAAATCAGCTTCATTTAATTTTTGATACTAGCAATAAACATGGCATGTATAACCTATTGCTTGAGACTTCGATGGACAGTATTATTTATAAATATAATGCCTTTAATATCGAAAACTCTAATTATATAAAGCTCGATAGTTTTACTCCTGACACATTAATTGCATGGAGCACTGACCCAATACTAACTTTCTATGGACATAATACTCATTTCACCCAAGATACTAACTCGGTAATAATGACTGATTTTTTTTACAGTAGAACGAGTAATATTACAGCAATAAACGATTCAGTACTCACATGCACTATAAACTTACCTATTTTTTGCAAAGGGGACATTCCTCCTCCTGAACAATTAATGGGTTTTTTATATAATTCAATTGATGGTGTTATTGGATTTAGTTTTTATGCACATTTATTTGGAGGTGTGAATAATATAGAACAAAGTAATGCTGTAAGAGTTTTTCCAAACCCAGTTACTGAGAATAAAATTATAATTCAGTTTGATAAAACGCCAAATACGTCTAGTATCCTAAATATTTATTCAAGTGAAGGGAAACTAATAATGACAAAAGAACTAATAAAAGGTAGTACTACTAATCTTATAGATTTACCTAAGCTTACCAAAGGAGTTTATTTTTATAGCATTTCGGGAAGTATGGGTGGTAAATTTATTGTTCTTTAATTTTAGTTTTTATAAAAGCTCGTTTATAAAAACACAAAAGCCCCAATAAAGATTAATTTATTGGGGTTTATAGTATATTTTATTTTTTAAGCAAGCTCTTTAATACCAATTTGTTGTCAAAATACGCTATAAATAAATTGGAATATATTTTCCTATTAGAAGGCAAAAATTATTTGCATAAAAGCCTGTACTGAGCATGTCGAAGTATAGCTATGGAAATATGTATATCTAAATTTAAAGTAACTATCAGTGCTGATGAAATAGAAATAAGAATACCATAAGTAATCTTTTTTGACGGACTTTTGAAAATCCACAAATCACCTATTACAACAAAGCCTAGCAAGCTTATTGCTATGTCGGTAACCATATACATAAACTCAGAATAATGGATGGCAAACGACAAAAACACAACTGATTTTACCACGAAAAGCATATTTAGGCTGAACGATTTTAGTCTTTCGTAAGTAGCCAATTGAGCAAAAATTAATGAAGCAGATAATACCGACCATGAAAGGAAACGAAACTGCTGACCTATAACAGGATTACCATGAAAAGCTGACCCAATAAATGCAGCAACAGCCATAAAAAGGAAGAACATGCTCCAGTTTTTACTAATGTTTCTGTTTTGGATAAAAAAATAAAAGGCAAATACACCTAGGATAAAGTCGCTAATCATATAGTTTTACAGTGAGTATGTTTAATTTCATAAGTTATAAATAGACCACAAAAATAGTGATTTTATATTAAATAATAGAAATAAATAAAAAATCATTACCTCACTGAATTATAATTCTATTTTTGCAAAATACCATAAAATAAATTTATGAGTGTTTTATACGATCAGTTGCTCGACTTCTTAATTAATAATGTGTCTATTGACAATATTAAGCAACTTAGCAAGAGCAAAAAAGTAAATCAAGAAATGATTGATGCCCTTTGGCAAATTACAATCAGCAATTCGCACCCAGCATCCTGGCGTGCAGCATGGACAATGCACCATCTTATTAATGACGATAATTTAGAATTAGCTAGACCTCACCTACATAAAATGCTAGATCAATTAAACCTATTTAACCATAATGGACAAAAAAGGGAGATTATGAAAATAATTCTTCTTTTTGACCCTCAGGATATAGATATGGGAAAAGCACTTAATCTAAGTTTTGATATACTAATCAACCCAAGTGAAGCCCTTGCTGTTAGAGTTCATGCAATGCAATTAATTTATAATATTAGTAATATTGAAACTGAGTTGAAGCATGAACTCAGAAACACTCTAGAAATTATTATGCAAGAAGAATCGCCAGCAATACGTGGCCGTGGAAAAATGATTCTTAAGAAACTAAAAAAAGAAGGTTATTAATTATACTTAACAACTCTAAGTATTAATATTTTAAGTAAATCACAAAATAAAATATTTAAAAGCCAACACTTTTTTTTAAGTATTCAATAACCTTAACATCCTCTTATACAAGTATTTAAGTAAGTAAAGTATTTAACATTAATTAACTTATACACATTTTTTTAACAGTAGCGTTACCTAATGTTATTTTAAGTTAATTTTGCAATTATTAGCATTATACAATTTTATAATTAATAATTAACCAAAAAACACAGATTATGTATAAACAATTATCTAAGTTATTTTTAACTCTGATTGCTGTAATTGGACTATTCTCATTTTCACAAGCACAAACTTTGAAAGGAAAGATAGTTGATGCTGGCACAGGAGAAGGATTAATCGGCGCAACAGTAGTTGTGAAAGGCACAACAAGAGGTGCGGCCACAAATCTTGATGGAAGTTTTGAATTAAACTTAAACACAGGCAAGTACACTCTTGAATTCAAATACATAGGATACAAGACAGAAGAGAAGGAAGTTAACACAACCACTGGCAAAATTTTTGACATTGGGGTTATAAAACTTACTTCAAATCAAATTGGTATTGAAGGAGTAAACATTATTACTTCTTATGCTGTAGACAGAAAAACTCCTGTAGCAGTGTCGACAATGAAATCCATTGAAATTAATGAAAACCTAGGTTCGCAAGAATTACCAGAAGTATTGAACAGAACTCCAGCAGTATATGCAACAAAAGGAGCAGGTGGATATGGTGATTCAAGAATTACTATTCGTGGTTTTGATCAACGTAATATTGCAATTATGATCAACGGTATTCCAGTGAATGATATGGAAAATGGTTGGGTATATTGGTCAAATTGGGCAGGACTTGGTGATGCAGTTTCTACAATGCAGGTACAAAGAGGACTTGGAGCATCAAAATTAGCAATCAACTCAGTTGGAGGAACAATGAATATTGTTACTAACACTGCTGATGCTGAGCAAGGTGGTTCAATACAAAGCTCTATAACATCATATGGCACTAAAAAGGCTATGTTAAATTTAAATACAGGAGAAAATAAGAATGGAACAGCACTAACATTTGTAGGCTCAAGAACATCGGGACCTGGTTATGTTGATGCAACTTATATTGATGCTTGGTCATATTATTTAGCAATTAGCCAAAAGATTAACGATAAGCATCGTCTTCAATTTTCTATAATAGGTGCACCTCAAAAGCACGGACAGAGAGACAACTCTAAATACTCTGCACAAACTTATAGCAATATGGAGAAAAATGGTATTACTTATAACCCAAATTGGGGCTGGTTAGGCGGTGAAATGTATAATGAGCGTAACAACTTTTATCATAAACCACAAATGGCTCTTAACTGGTATTGGACAATTAATAAAAAAGCATTTTTAGCAACCTCAGCTTATGTTAGCTACGGAAGTGGTGGCGGATCTGGTATATTAGGAAAAGGCCCTATAAAATATGGAGCTCCTTCTACAGCCTTAGGTCAAAGAGACTGGCAATATGCAGTAAATGTAAATGATACAAGTACTACTGGCTCATATTTAATTATGCGTAATTCAATGAACAACCACTTTTGGACAGGTGCTATTTCTACTCTAAAATATAAGCTTTCTGATAACTTAAAACTTATTGCTGGTATTGACGTACGTCATTATAAAGGTGAGCATTATAGAGAAGTTCGCGACTTATTAGGTGGCGATTACTGGGTAGACAAAGTTACTCCTGAAGCCCAAGTTGGTGACAGAATAGCATACGACAATGATGGACTTGTAACCTATGGTGGTGCTTTTGCACAATTAGAATATTCAATGGGAGACCTTGATGCCTTTGTTGCAGCTACTACATCAAACACATGGTATAATAGAGTTGACAGATATAACTTTGCTAGAGGTAGAGGTGAATTAAACGCTGAGCAAGTAACCGCTTTTGGTTATAACGCTAAGGCGGGAGCAAACTACAATATCAACGAGAAACATAACGTATATGTAAATGCCGGATATTACTCAAGAGCTCCTTATCATAATTTTGTTTATGTAAATTACGGAAACGATATTAATCCTGATTTAGATAATGAGAAAATATTGGCTTTAGAAGTTGGATATGGTTTTACAGCAAGAAAATTTACTGCTAAAGTAAATGCTTACTATACTACTTGGAGCGACAAATGGGCTAAAGGCTCATACCGTGACACTTCAGGAACTTCTCATACTATCTATTTTCAAGGTATAAGCGAGGTACATAGTGGTCTTGAACTAGAAATGAAGTATAAAGTAACAAATAATCTTGAGCTTGGGGCTTTCGGTTCTATTGGTGATTGGCATTATACTGATGATGTTAATTTTGACGTATATGATGATGACCGCAATATTGTTGGCAATTACCATGCATACATTAAAGACCTTAAAGTAGCTGATGCTCCTCAAACTCAGTTTGGGCTAATTGGACGTTACGAAATTGGTAACCATATTATTATTGGTGCTGATTATATCTTTAATGACAACTTATATGCTCGATTTGATCCTGAAAGAAGAACAGATCCTACAGATACACAACAATCATACAAACTACCTTCTTTTGGTATTATAAATGCTATGGCTAAATACAAATTCAAATTAGGCAGCCTTGATTCATATTTCCAGCTTAATGCGTATAACCTTACTGATAAATTATATGCTACTGAAGGTTGGGATAATGCTACTAAAGATTCTAATGGAGAATACAACCACAATCAAGAAAACTTTATGGGTTTCTGGGGATTTGGTCGTAACTTCAATCTTTCTTTAAAAGTTATGTTCTAAAAAATATTACTATTATTTTTTTTTAGAAAGGGCCTACTATTTCTATAGTTAGGCTCTTTCTATTATTTTTTTGTATTTTTATCCTAAATAATACTGATAAATAATAATTCAATTAGTATTTATATAAAAACTATTTTAATTTTAAAATCATCAAGATGAAATATTTTAGCATAATTATTTTCATAATAACCTTCTTTAGTATTAGTTGTAATAAAGGCTCATCAAATAATAATGACAATCCTGATGTACCACAATCGCAAAATGAGCAATATGTAGTAATCCTTTCACTTGATGGTTTCAGATATGATTATTCCGATAAGGCCAATACTCCTAATTTTGACAAAATAGAAAGTATGGGCGTTAAATCTAGGATAAAGTCATCTTTCCCAACAAAAACATTTCCAAATCATTATACAATTGCT
>NIUZ01000021.1 GCA_002254285.1 Bacteroidetes bacterium 4572_112
TTGGGAAAAGGTAAGAAAAGTAGTGTTACTAGATACGTATAACGATATCGATGATTAGAAAATATCTTACCTTCTATTTTTTTACAAGTAAGGACAAATTATTTATGTATTTTAGCTGCATAATTAACAATACTACAATGAATAAACTTATTCTATTTATAACATTTACTTTATTAGCTTCCATCAGTTGCTTTTCGCAAGAGGACATTAATTTTGATAAAATAGAAGATAATAGTGAATTAAAATCTAAATTAATTAGCAAAGTAGAAAGCATTAATAATATAAGCTGTGATTTTAGGCTTACATATAACGATAAGCTCTCAGGAGATAAGGAAACTAGCTCTGGCATATACTACTCTATTTTACCAAAACAAATAAAATGGGAATATAAAACTCCATCAGAATATAGTATTGTTTTCAATAAAAAAGCAAGACCTATAATAATTGATAATAACGAAATAAATCCTTACTCAATTAGTTCTGACCCAAACTTCAAGATTCTAAATCAAATAATTGCACAATATTTTGACACGTCAATTTTCGACTCAAATAGCTATTCAACAACATATTTTAAGGGCACAAATCTTTATTTAATGAGAATAATTGTTAGTGATAGCAAATCCTCTAACCTTATTCAAAGCATTGAGTTAAGATTCAATAAAATAGACTATGGATTGCTTGGAATAAAGGTAAATATTAATAATATGGAGATAATCACATTAGAATTTAGTCAACGATTTATTAATAACAAAAGCACAAAAGAAGAATTTAACAATTAATGAGCAATAAAGCTATCATAAAAATTGGTCATAGAGGCGCTAAGGGATATATTGCCGAAAACACCCTTGAATCTTTTGCTAAGGCAATGGAATTAGGCGTTGATGCAATTGAACTTGATGTGCAAGTTTGTAAAAGTGGAGAACTTGTTGTGTTCCACGACCATAGAGTTGAACGACTCACAAATGGTATTGGTAGAATTGAAGACCTCGAATATAAATATCTGAAAAAATTAGATGCAGGCAATGGTGCTATAATTCCAACTTTAGAGCAAGTATTAGACTTGATTGACAATAAAGTTATTGTGAACATAGAACTAAAATCTAAAAATAGCGCTAAAGAGGTAGCTAAACTAATAGAATTATATATAAATAAACATAACTGGAAAAAAACTAACTTTTTGATTTCGTCTTTTGACCATATTGAATTATTACAATTCAAGAAGCTAAGCCCAGAAATAAATATTGGCGCACTTACGGCAAGCATTCCCACAAATTATGCTCTTTTTGCTGAAAATCTCGGAGCATATTCCATTAATATTAGTTTGGAATTTACTAATCAAGCATACGTAGATGATGCTCATAAAAGAGGTCTTAAAGTGTTTGTATATACCGTAAACCATCCAAAAGATATTGCCTATTGCAAAGCAATTGGGGTTGATGGTATCTTTAGTGATTTTCCTGATAGACTATAAAGAAAATATCCCATTTTAATAGGCGAAACAGCTTGCTTTTTCCGTACTTTTGTACTTCAAAATAATCAACAAATACTATGAACTGGAAGTCATTACTGAATAACCAACGCCTTGGAGACTCTCGCACCGATTACGATACTGTATCTTATAGATCAGCTTTTCAGCGCGATTTTGATAGAATTATATTTTCTTCAGCATTCCGTCGTATGCAAGACAAAACTCAGGTGTTTCCAGTGCCAGAGAGCGATTTTGTACATAATAGACTAACCCACAGCCTAGAGGTTGCAATGGTTGGCCGTTCATTAGGCAACCTTGCCGGTGATTTTATTCTTAATAAAGAGCCTGAGCTTAAAGAGGATTTCACAATGAATATATTTGGCGATATAGTAGCTGCTGCTGCCTTAGCCCACGATTTGGGGAATCCTCCTTTTGGTCATAATGGTGAAGATGCAATTGGTGATTTCTTTTCTAAAAATAATTTCATAAAATCTGATTTTGAGCTAACGAATTCACAATGGAAAGACTTTACAAAATACGAAGGTAATGCTGCTGGTTTCAGAATATTGGTAAACCATCATCCCGATGAAAATAATAGTGGAATGCGACTTACATATGCCACATTGGCAACCTTTGCAAAATATCCTCGTCCTGCATTTATTAATAAGGAGGAGATAATTGAGCCTGATAAAAAACGAACATCAGCAAAGAAATTTTCTTTCTTTAGTAGTGAGTCTAAGTTATTTGCACAAACAGCACAACAAACAGGGCTAGCCACTTTATCAAAAGACAATACTGTATTTGCTCGTCATCCATTGGCTTTTTTGGTAGAAGCTGCTGATAATATTTGCTATAGAATTATAGATTTAGAAGACGGATATAAGCTTGGCTACTTGAGCATTAAAGAAATAGAGGACTTATTAATACCATTAATGATGCGCTCATCAAATGCCGAAACCACATTGATAAAGTATAAGGCAATTAAGGATAATGGCGAAAAAGTTGGATATTTAAGAGCATTATCAATTAACATTCTTATTGGAGAAACTAAGCTAGTATTTGAAAATAATTATGAGCAAATAATGAGTGGTCAGTTTGATACCGAGCTTACTGATATAATAAAGTCTGTGGATGTATTAGAGGGACCTATTAAGAAAGCAAATATATTCCTATATCAGCGTAAACCTGTAATTGAAATTGAACTAGCAGGTTATGAAGTGATATATGGCTTATTGGAAAAGTTTATGCAGATTCATTTAAATCCTGATCATATGCTATCAAAGAAATTGCTAAGAATTATGCCTACACAATTTCATTCAAAAGAAAGTGATTCTAACTATTGTAAGCTAATGCGAATAGTGGATTTTATTGCACGAATGACTGATGGCTATGCATTAAACTTATATCGTAGACTAAGCGGGCAAAGTTTGCCTACAGTATAAATGTAATACTGGTCTTCTTTTGAAACATTAAGGAGTTAAGATTTTTCACCTTCTCCTTACCTCCTTTATCCTCGTCCTTTATCCTTGTCCTTTGTCCTCGTCCTCGTCCTTGTCCTTTTTCTTCAGCTCGTTTTTATCTTCTATTTTCTCTATATTTTTAGACTCAAAATCGGGATTACTTCTATTCTCAAGTTCCTCCATACCAGCATCAGTAATACCCTTTTGTTTATTTTTAGGAGTAAAAAGTTCTTGAAAATTATTAAACTCCTTTCTAAAGGAAACACCAACACCCTGAGTATAAGGCGCTTTTCTTGAAAGTGGATCATAATAGTTTGTTCTATTAAAAACCTTAGCTCTAATTCTGCCATCAGGAGTAAGATAATATCCAATTTCCATATCAGCAACAATACGAGCTGAGCTTTCAGTAGTAGAGCCACCTCCCTGTCCAAACTTACCATCCAATACTAGCCTATCATCCAACATTGTGTATGATAAAGCTACCGCAACTTCTTGCTTAGTTACTTCATCACCAGGGCTCCATGCAAGACCAATTTCCACATCATCAGACACTTGGTTCAGTATATTACCAACCTGCTCAGCAAGTATTTCGGCAGCATTATGCTCAAGCATATTAGGGTTGGCACCAGCCTCATATCCACTAGGAGGTTGAAAACGACCTAAAATTAAAAGACTAACAAAGTTCTTATTCATTTCTTCAGAATTACCTGTAGATTCCACAGATAATAACCTTTTTACTAATTCCTGATCGGCAATACTCTCATCAGGCACTTTAATATCAAAAGCGATATTGGGATCAAAAAGACTACCGGTAATATTGATAATACAATTTACCTTCGAAGGTTTTTTATAAACAGTAGAGCTTGCAGAATCAACAAGTGACTGCAATAAATCGTATAATTTTGCATCCACCCTATAAACTGCCTTAAGATCTATGCGCGCATCAGCCACATCACCATCCCATACAATCGAACTTCCACTAGAAATTGAAAATCGCTTATTTAATATACTTTGCATAGTAAAAAGGTAATTTCCTCTATCAATCTGATATTTTCCAAACATCTTGAAATTACCATCAACATCATAAATCATTTTTAACTTCCCACTACCATGAGCAGTAATAACATCACCTACACGCTCATCCATCACAAGTTCAATTGTTGTTGTAGGGTCAATATCTATTTCCATATTTAAAGCTAGTCGGAACTCATCATCAGGCATAATCATTTCATCCATAAACACCTCTTGCATAGTATCCTTGGCTACAAATGTCAGAAAATCGCTATATTCAGCACTCGACTGACTAGAAATAGGTATCGCCAAATACGATTTGTTATTTGGTTTCAATCTAAGTTTCATAGCCATATCATTTATTGGCCCTTTTAACTGAAACCTACCATTTCCAAAAGCTTTACCATAAAACAACTCGTTTTCGGCAACTGTTGTATTTAATAATTGAGCATTTATAGGTACTACATCAATGTCTAGATTAAGATCTGTGAAATATGTATGATTAATCTTGGTAGTTAATTTAAGGTCATGATCTTTTGTATCGTGGGCAAGTACATCCACAAAACCAAAATATGTAGGCGCAAACTCTAAATAATCATTTATTTTATAATGAACATTGGTATAATCAATAAGTATATCATCAATATTAGTTTTTATTCTACCAAGAATAACCGGTTTATCAAGACTACCTTGCAATCGTAAACTTCCATTTGCAACTCCATCAACATATGATGTAAAGCTCGTAAGATACCTACCTATTGACGATAAAGGAAAATCATTTACTCTTAGTTCGGCATCAAATTGCTCTTTTGCATTAAATGGGTAATAAAATCCACCAAAGTCTAGATATTTAAGACCCAAACTATCCGAGCCAATAACCAAATCAAGTATTATTGCCTCTCGCGAATCAGAATACAGTGTATTGAACTTTAATGTATTAAGAAAAATATCATTTAAACTAAAACTATTTATTTCAATATCTCCAGTAAACCTTGGTCTATCCCATAGTTTAGAAAAAATTAATTCTCCATTTATATAACCGTCAAGGTTTGTATCGAATCTTTTTAGATAGAAATCAATAAATGAAACATCAAAATTACTAAAGTCACAAATAATCTCATCATTTGC
The DNA here is from genome assembly GCA_002254285.1 of Bacteroidetes bacterium 4572_112. Lineage (GTDB taxonomy): Bacteria > Bacteroidota > Bacteroidia > Bacteroidales > UBA1556 > UBA6267. The sequence continues at coordinate 5,068 of NIUZ01000021.1, forward strand.
ATCATCACTTGCTTGACCATAAATGCTTAGACTGTTTTTGCCATGGGTTAGGTCTAAATCTGTAAATTTAATAAAATGATGAGAACTACTGATCTTAGTATTGGGATTCAATACCCACAGAGTGTCCTGCACATAAAAATCGCCACGACTAAACGAAAGTTGATAGCTATTGGTGTCTACCCAATATATTTCGCCTTCAATATTTCCTTTATTCGTGAAATTATGTTCTCCACCCCAAGAAATATTAAAATCAGCTGTATCCATATTTATGGAACCATGCACATCTAGAGTATCGAAATAAATTCCAGCATATGTTTTCAAATAATCAGACGTTAAGTCTAATTTTATACCCGAATTATTTTTCTTCAAATCCAATATAATATTAGTGGACCTGAAATTATTATATCTTATATCTTCAGCATTTATAGCCACCCATAAAGAGTCCTTACTGAAAGTATAGCTTCCTTGAATTTCACTATTTTTTGATATATAAAAGTTGGGAACAAAAATATTAACAATACTATTTATATCTAAAAATTTGACGTCAAAATTAATCTGTTCATCAGCAACAGAGCTATTATGACTCCATTCCATAGGATCCGAATCAGAAAATGCTGCTACCTTAGTTACCTTCGGCAGTACATCATGCAGTAGTAGATCACTTATGACAGGTAAATCCGAAAATCGCCTAAATCCACTCATACTAATCTCTACATTATCGCTATTTGCAGTTAATTCTCTAAACGAATTATTAATATATGATTGAATAATTATTGAATCCGAATAATATTTCTTCCCACTAAGTTCATAGGCAAAATCATGAATACTAACTATTCCTACAATATTATCGATATCACTTCCTGTTACATCAACTAATACTTTCGCCGAAATATAGCCTAGAGTATCCTTTGGTTTCATAAAAAGTCGATTCATTCTTGCATTTAACAATGTCGATTGAAGGTAAATATGAGGAATCTCTTCAGAAAAATCGTAATAGCCCTTAGCTGATAATCGGAAAGAATCTGTCTTTGATTTAAGCTCTGTTTCAAGTTTCTTATTAGCAATACTACCTAATAATTCTAAATTAGAATAGTCGAAACCAGCCACATTTACATTTGATATATCAATATCATACACTGCATCAATATTTTCAGATAAGCCAACACCTTCAATATTCACTTTCATTGAGATGTCCTTAACATATGAACTTCCTAAAAGTTTCTGAATTTCGAAATGTGTAGTAGAAAGCTTTCCTGAGTATTTAAAATCTTTTTGATTTGCCGTAGGCTGAAGCGATATATCCGTAGAAAAGCGCCCCAAAGCTGAGTTGAAGCTAGCCTTACTTACAAAATCGTAATAGAAACCTGTGAACCTACCCTTTACTTTAATAAATTCATATTTATCAGCAATACTTGGCAGGCTAAACAATTCGCCATTACTAAGTTTTACTTTTGATAGCTCTTTTGAATCAACATAAGCATCCTTTATTTTTATTCTAATAAATGTTTGATCAATTTCTGGCAGACCATTTAAAGCTACATAACCTTTAAAATATGTATTATTACGATAACGAAGGTTGGCATCCTTTACTTTAATCTTTGCAACACTTCCTTTTACTATTGCAGAGCCATAAACAACATTTTCCATGCCTTTAACACTTGTAGAAAAATACTGTATATCATTTAAGTCCAAACTTATGGAATCAACACGGGCATCAAAGCTTACATTATCTATAAACTCAAGCCAATCGGACCATTGATTATACCTAAGATTAAAATCTGCCTCTAATCCAGAATTATTAACATAAAGCTGCATATTAGGAATTTCGACTTCCCTAGGGCTAACCAATACATTACCAGCCAATTTTTGAATATCAAAACCACACTTCTCGTAGGCCGAAAAAGAAATCACATTTCCTATCAAACTATCAGATTTTATGGTAAAATCATCTATCTCAAAATTTATACTATCAACATTAAGGTGAGTATAGTCCATGGCCTCATAATGGCTATCATTCTGTAAGTCTAATGCAAAATAACTATTACTTACGGAAACATTACGAGCCATAATCCCAAGTTCAAAACTACTTGTAGTAGTATCTTCTTCTCCACTCAGAGAATCAATTATCCTCATTAGGTTCATTTCTTTTTCTCCCTTATATTCAATTAATGCAAGGCATAAACTATCTACAACCAAATTTTTAACAAAGAATTTATCTTCTAATAAATATGCTGGAATGATTTCTGCATCTAATGACTTTATTTTAAGAAATAAGCTATCATGATGATCTCTTACTCGCAAATCTCTAAGGGATATTTTAAGGAACTGTGATATTTCTAACTCACCAATACTAATTTCAACCCCTGCTTTATCGCTTAAGTATATCGCAGCCTTATTGGCTGTATAGTTTTGCACAAAGGATAACCGAAATAACAGGTACAAGCTAACCAACAGTATTACAAGCGAATACAGTAGCCATTTTAGACCTTTACCTATGCCTATTATATATTTATTTCTTTTATGCATATATACGTATAACCTACAAAAATATGGAAAAACGCAATACGTATGTAAAAAAAATAATCAGGTCATTTTCGCCAAAATTATCAATCAATAAATCTTATTTTGAGAGTATTAAATACATATATTTGCATTCATCAGATTGAAATTTACTATTCTTGAAAACAAAGCAAATATACTCTCGAACTTTTTTTATTATTGGCATAATCATAGGCCTTGGTTTTGCAATTATATATAATTATAAAACTAAAATAAACAATGATCAGCAAGAGGTTGCGAGAATAGTTGAACAAAATAGCATAAACGATAGTATTACTGAGCTAAAAGAGAAAAAAATAGTTAAAGCTAAAATAAAAACAGAAAAAATCGTTAAGACAAAAATAATTTCTAAAAACCATCCTAAAAAAGTAATTACTGATACTACCATCGTTGTTGATAGCAGTAGTACTGCCATAATTGCAAATGATAGCCTAAGAAATGATTCCCTATACTTAAACGATAGTATTATTGAAGATACGGTTATAGTAGGTTTTGATGAAGATACGGTTTTTGCCCCAGAGAATGATTCTTTAGAATATAAATTATTGGAAATTGAGCCTAATAATTCAGAAATAAATATCGTTAAAGATGAGTTGATTTATGCTAATATATTATATCCTAGTGGCAATAAAGACAATTTTGGCTGTAATACAAATAACGATTATGATAGTATATTGGTAAATAATGTTGTACGAAGCACCAAAGATGGGCTTTATGTAGAATTTTGGCATTCACCAATAAACTCAACCGGATATAAACTCAGCCATAATACTTTGGTTCTTTATGGATTTTACGAATACAAGAATATTGAACTTAAATATTTAAAGAACAGCTTTATAGAGCTTAAATATAAAAACAATACCCTATTATTACAATGCAATGATAATTTTACTCCATTGCATATTGAAAAATAAACTTTAATAAATGCAAATACAATTTTCGAAATACCACGGTGCAGGCAATGATTTTATATTGGTGGACAATAGAAATCAAGAATATACACTTGACCAAGAACTAATTGCAAAACTATGCGAAAGGCGATATGGTATCGGTGCTGACGGCCTGATGATATTGGAGAATTCTGAGTCATACGATTTCAATATGAGGTATTATAATTCGGATGGCAACGAAGGTAGTATGTGTGGTAATGGTGGTAGATGTATTGTTGCATTTGCTAAGGATTTGGAAATAATAGCTAATATTACAGAATTCACTGCCGTGGACGGATTGCATAAAGCAAAAATAAATTCATCGGGAATTAATACTTACGATATTAGTCTTAATATGAATGATGTTAGCAATATCAAAGAAGAAGACAATATTTTCTTTCTTGATACTGGTTCTCCTCACCATATCGAATTTGTTGATGATATTTCTAAAGTTGATGTATACAATAAAGGTAAGCAAATTCGTTATTCTGATAAGTATAAAGCGAATAATGGCACAAATGTGAATTTTATTGAAGCCACAGCTTCTGTCCTAAAGATTAGAACATACGAAAGAGGTGTAGAAGACGAAACTCATGCTTGTGGAACCGGTGCTACTGCTGCAGCCATAGCTTTTGCCCTAAAAAATAAAGAATATAATAAGGAGGTTATTCTTGAAGCATTGGGTGGAATATTACGCTTAAATTTTGATTTTAATAATAATATTTTTACTAATATAGTTTTGAGTGGACCAACAAAATTGGTTTTTAAAGGTAAATACTAATTGAAAAATAATTATGCAAATAAAAATTCGTGAATTAGACATTTCTGATATTGATTTCATACTTGAGATTGAAAACAATATGGATATATGGAGAGTTAGCCATACTACCACTGAATTTACCAAAAGCGAGATTGAACAATTTATTGCCAAAAATATTATTGATGGATTGGAGAACGAACAAAAACGTTGGATAATTACAGCAAATAAAGAATCCTGTGGCTGTATCGACATTTTTGATTTCGACAAGCAGAACCAAAGAGCAGGTATCGGCATTGTTATTCATAAAGATTTTCAGAATAAAGGAATTGCCAAAACAGCTCTAAAAAAATTCTTACGCATTTGCAAGAAAGAACTTAACCTAAATCAGTTATACTGCTCTATCATCCCTGATAACAATAATAGTATTAAGCTTTTTACAAAGCAAGGATTCAAAGAAACGGGTGTTAGAAAAGAATGGACACTCTATAAAGGCGAATGGTTCGATGAAATTTTTTATCAAATAAAATTGTAAATTTGCAGCATCGTATTCAGCAGTATTCAAAAAATAAAATCTATAAATTTCTATGAATAAGAAAAAACTAATTATATTTTTCCTTATTGGAGTAATAGCAATATTGGCAATTTTTGCAGGATTATTTGCAAATAAGTTAGTAAATAAACCCATAGTAGACATTGGCTCAAAAAACTCAATAGTATTTTATATTCCTAGTGGTGCAGATTTCAGTTTTGTTCATGATAAACTTATTGACGACAAAATAATAAGCAATGCCAAATCATTTGATTATATGGCAGACATAAAGTCATATAATGACAATATTAAGGCCGGTAGGTATATTATTAAGAATGGAATGACTGCCATGGAATTGGTTAATTTATTACGCTCAGGCGCACAAACTCCCATAAGAGTAACTTTCAACAATATTAGGTTTCTGCCAAATTTTGCATCAAAAGTAAGTCCTAAATTCGAATTCGATTCTATACAATTAATGAACTTACTTACTGACGAAGAATACCTTAAAAAGATAGGATATAATAAGCAAACTATCATTTCTTTATTTTTGCCAAATACATACGAAATGTGGTGGAATACCGATGCTGACAAATTTATTCAGCGCATGAAAAATGAGCACGATAAGTTTTGGAATGACGAAAGAATTGCAAAAGCAAATAAAATTGGTCTTTCGCCACTTGAAGTTTCTATATTGGCATCAATAGTTCAAGAAGAAACCAATAAGCGTAGCGAGATGTCGCGAATAGCTGGCGTATATATCAATAGATTAAATGTTGGCATGCTATTGCAAGCCGACCCCACAGCACGATTTGCTTATGGCGATTTTTCGGTAAAGCGTGTTACCTACGATTATCTTAAAATTGATTCGCCATATAATACATATAAGTATAAAGGACTGCCACCCGGCCCTATTTGCATGGCAAATCCAAGTACTATTGACAAAGTGTTAGATTACGAATCTCATAAGTATTATTATTTCTGTGCTAAGGCAGATAACTCTGGTACTCACGCTTTTGCACGCAATTTGCGCCAGCATAATAATAATGCCAAGGCCTACCACAGATACTTAAATAAGCAAAGAATTTATCGATAGTAGCATCATATTCTGTCATTATGGCAAGGAAACTTATTATGGCATAAATAGTGATAAGCAAGCGCTAGTTATGATTGAATAATAATTTTTAAAACTATAAAAATGACATTACAAACAAATTTAAAGCACTGGGAAACATCTGCAGATGTTGAAAAATGCATCAACCAAGAAGAAAATGTAATGGTATGCTGTGGTCGTATGGGACCAATGTGCGTTCCTGTATATGCTATTATGCAAGATTTAGAAGCTAGTGGAAAATATGACCATATTGCTTTTAGAGATATGCTTTTTGATAGCCCTGAGGCTGCAATTATCCGCAATCTTCCTGAGTGTGCTGGTTTTATGGGTCTTCCATTTACTGTTTATTATAAAAATGGTAAAGTTGTAAAGGCTACTTCTAGTATTCAAAACCTTGATATGGTATTGGATATACTTGATACAGAATTTGCTAAATAATACTCAATATTATTTATACTAAAATACAATTAGCTTCGATACAAAAATATCGGAGCTTTTTTTATTTTACAACAAAAATCATCCTTTTTAGGTCATTTATTTTACTATTTTTGTGCATCTAGAAAAGGAATAAAATAACAATTAAAAAAACAAAGATATGAGCGTTGTATTAACAGATGACAATTTCAAAGAATTAGTATTAGAGTCAAGTGTACCTGTAATAGTTGATTTATGGGCAGAATGGTGTGGACCTTGCCGCATGGTAGGACCATTAGTTGATGAGCTTGCTGTTGAATACGAAGGAAGAGCAATATGTGGTAAGATTGACGTAGATTCAAACCCAGACGTTAGCGTTGAGTATGGTGTACGTAATATCCCTACTATTCTTTTCTTCAAAAATGGAGAACTAGTTGATAAGCAAGTTGGAGCAGTTCCAAAAAGCGTATTGGCTCAAAAATTAGATGCTTTATTGTAAGTAATCTTAATTAAAAATATTAAAAAGCTATCTGAAATTTAATTTAGATAGCTTTTTTTTCATACATTTGAAATCACTATGTCGAACAGAATCAACAGAAACCATATACAAGCTTACTCCAAGCTCGAAATACTTGCCAAGCAAGTGGTAGAAGGCTTTATTACAGGTCTTCATAAAAGCCCTTTTCATGGTTTTTCGGTTGAGTTTGCAGAGCATAGGTTGTATAACCCTGGCGAATCGACCCGAGATATTGACTGGAAACTATATGCCAAAACAGAGAAATACTTTGTAAAGCGATACGAAGAGGAAACAAACCTCCGCTGCCAGATTGTAATTGACAATAGCGCAAGCATGTATTTCCCTTTTGATAAAAAAGTTAACATTACAAATCCCAACAAAATTTTATTCTCGGTATACGCTGCAGCAGCCATTATAGAAATACTAAAAAGGCAGCGCGATGCTTTTGGACTAAGTATTTTTAATGATAGCATTGATTTCTCAAGTGCAAATAAAAGCAATGCCACACATCAGCAATTGATATACTCAAAACTTGAGGAGTTATTAGAAAATAAAGCGCCACAAGAAAATACAAATAGTAATATCGCTGAAGCATTACACCAAATTGCTGAAATGACACACAAACGATCACTAATAATTATATTTAGCGATATGTTTGAAAACAATGAGAATGACGAAGCTATTTTCGATGCTCTACAACATCTAAAACATTTTAAGCATGAGGTAATACTATTTCATGTTGTGCATAATAAGCAAGAAGTAGAATTCGACTTTCAAAACCGACCATATAAATTTATTGATAGTGAGAGTGGCGAAGTTCTTAAACTTAACCCCAAAGACATTAAGGCCGAATACATCAAACAAATTAAGGAATATAACAAACAGCTTAAACTAAAATGTGGTCAGTATAAAATTGATTTTGTGGAAGTTGATATCGAAAAAGGCTTTAATAATGTACTCCTTCCCTATTTGATGAAACGTAAAAAGATGATGTAATTTTTAATAATTGTTAATTGTAAATGATTAATTGTTAATTGCGGTAGATATTTGGTTTGCTTTTAGATTTTGGGTGGCTTAGGAGGATAAATCTTTTGCGAAAATATAAATTTAGAATGCCTCTTTGGCTTTTATTTGATAAACATTCTAAAGTCTGTGAAGCGAATCCTTCGCTCCAAGAGAAGGCTTCGCTAGTAAATATCAGCATACCTAAATTATTGTGTATATTTATTTTACACATAAACTTATAAATTTGCTTTATGCAATTAGAATCAGGGCATTTATACCACATTTACAATCAAGGCAATAACAAACAACAGATTTATTTCAATAGAGAAAACTATTTATTCTTTTTGAAAAAAGTACGTAATACCAATTTGGTATCAAAATACGCTATAAATAAATTGGAATATATTTTTCTATTAGAAGGCAAAAATTATTTGCATAAAAGCCTGTACTGAGCATGTCGAAGTGTGTTTTGGTATTAATTTGGTATAACTACATTTTGCCTCATGCTGACATATATGCTTAGTGCCTTATGCCTAATCATTTTCATTTGATGATATTGGTAAATAATGTAGATTTAAAATTTGGTAATAGCAAAGACTTCACCAAACAGAATAATGAGAAATTAAGGTCATTAAATAGTTCTATTGGTATAATGTTACGTTCAAACACTGATACAATAAACAAACAAGAAGAAAGATCATGAGCTTTATTTGTAAGCGTACGGTAAACTACATATCTAAAATTCTAGGTTTCCAATTATGAGGTAATAGTTCTTGGAGTTTATTGGCTTTGTGTTCGGGTATTCTATTTATCACATCGCATAGCCAGGTGTGTGGGTTAATGTTATGAACTTTGCATGTTGCAAAGAAGGTGTAAAACATTGCTATATTCTGAGCTGATTCGTGACTACCAGCAAAGAGATAGTTTTTTCTTTCTATAGCTAATGGTCTAATTGCATTTTCGGTACTATTATTATCAATCTCGCACCTTCCATCATTCACATACTCTTTTAGATTGTCAAATATATTTAGAGTATAATTAATAGCTATATGTATTAAACTTTTAGGGAGAGTATTCTCTTTGATAAACAATTGTATGCTTTTCTAGTTCTTCTTCTTTCTGAGCAATCATCTGTTCAAACATTTACAACTGATTGCTATCTACGGGCACATAGCGTTCGCTCTTTGATCCAAAAATCATCCGCTTTAATTCTGCCAATTGACGTTTAAAATCATCTCGTTCTGCAACCAGTTTGTCATACTCTTTTTTAGAGAGAGCCACTTCATTATCGGTATGTTTATTAGGCTTTTGCATACTGTAAAGATACAAAAAGAGCCATACAAACCCTATAAACATTGAAGTTTTTTTTACTATTATTTAGATAAATATCTTTCTTTTTTATTTAAACTAACAATGCTTATTCCATCCAAAATCATAATCATTTGAGTGTAGCTTAGTACTACTAGGCCATCTTGAATTTCATATTTTGGAAATTCAAAAACTCCTTTCTCTAGCCTCTTATAGTAAAGTACAAATCCTCCAACTCGCCAATGGAGTAATTTTAGTTTATCTTTTCTCTTATTGATAAAGGCATATACAATGTTTTTGCCTTTATTATCATTCATGTGGTCGCTAACTATACCACTTAAACCATTAAATCCTTTGCGCATATCTACTGCTGATAAATAATAGTAGTATGTGTGTTCTGTCCCTAATCCTAACATAATTATTGCTTTTATATTTGAGCA
>NIUZ01000022.1 GCA_002254285.1 Bacteroidetes bacterium 4572_112
ACTGCACAAAATTAAAACATATTCAGTTTAACACCAAATTAATACCTAAACACGCCATATAAATCGTTTATATTTCCCTATTACTGCGTTAAAATTTATTTCCATAGCTATACTTCGACATGCTCAGTACAGGCTTTTTTGCAAATAAATTTTGCCTTCTAATAGGAAAATATATTCCAATTTATTTATAGCGTATTTTGATACCAAATTGGTATAACTAATTATAAGGTCTATTGTTTATTATGACACCATCTACTATAAAATAGTTTGTCCGATTATTAAAGTTTATGAACCTTTAATAATTATATACAATATCGGTATTTATGAAAGAATAATCTAAAAAAATACCCACCTTTAATAATATAAGGTGGGTATTACAATTTAGTAGTAAATAATTATTCACTACATACTAATTAATGATAATTTTTTTAATAATAATTTCTGCACCTTGTTGTATTTTAAGTAAATATATTCCTTTTGCTAAATTAGAAATATCAAATAAAGCTAAATTAGAACCTCTATTACTTTTACGCAATTTATGCATAACAATACTTCCATTAGCATTAATAAGGTCGATTATTATATTACTTACCACATCACTCTCGTAGGAAATATATACATCCTTACTTGTTGGGTTAGGGAAAATATTTGTAACATTAAACTTATCGGCCTTTCTTTTAAGCGTTAATATATTTGATGTATTTAATTTACCATCAAAATCATGCGCCACAAGTTGGTAGTATGTTATATCAAAAGGACTATTATCATTAATAGAATAATTTCGTATTGTATTAGAATTACCCGCAGCTTTAATTTTTTCAATAACTTGGAAACCATCATTAGGATTATTTGATTTTTCAATGGTAAAATAATCCACATTCGACTCTGATGATGTTTGCCAAATTATTTCATTATACGAAGACTGAATAACACCATAGAAAGCTATTAGCTCAATTGGAAGAGGATCACCACCATTATTTCCTGACATTCCGCCTCCACCACCACTGAAATGTCCAACAACAAACTCTCCATAATGCTGCCCATTAAAAGTACCATGCTCCCAATTTGTTGTACTTGCCGCTCCATTGGAATATTGCCAATATCCATCTGCATTATATGATGAGGCTACAGGAATATCTGTATGCCCTGATACCGGATTAATATCATAGGTGGCATCAATAGAATTCACCTTAAAGAAATATATATCGGTATGAGCTGTAGGAGCCGTTCCTGAATGTGCAGTAATTGAATCATTCACTGCATTATAATCATTATCAGTATAGTAAAACTTAACATTTACTCCACTACTAGGTTCATTATCGGTATTTAGTTTCCAGTATCGATTAAAAACCCACCACCCATTAGCAGTGGTAACATAATTAGTACCTGTTTCAATTATATGGGCAGCACCCACATTACCATTCACAAAAACACTAAATCCAGCATCACCAATATTACCAATTGCATTACTATTCTTTTTTACTGAAATAATAATTTTATCATCAGAATAATCTGTCGAAGATCCATTATCGTTATAATAGTGAGTCCAATCAGACTTATCATCACATTGATATGTTGCTGATGTTTGCACACCATTGGTAGCAGGCACATCACCAACAGCAGATAATGCTAAGCCATATATTTCACCTGTAGCAGGAGATGTAGCTGCGCCAGCACCTTCAATTGTAGTTGTACCAGTTCCATAATTTGCTGACGTATTTGGACTAAAAGCACTATGCACCAATATATATGTAGTTCCTGTACTTAGGTTTACATTTGCTATTTGCGATTTTGCTATTCCATTATAATCATCATTTCCTGTTATCCAGTTTGTTAGTGGATTAGCAGGGTCAAAACTTGTACTATATAAATGAACATATCCATCGTAATTATATTCTGTAGTAATAGTATATAGGCCTGAAGTAGCTACTGTAAAGCTAAATTTATCGTAAAAGTATTTATTTGCTGTGGTATTGCCAGCTTCAGATAATCTAGAATATGTAGGAGAGCATTTAGTGGTTTTAATATCGATTGTTGGCGACACTAATGTTGTCGTTGTAAAATTATACGGCCCTGTCCAATCAGAGGGTGTACCACCACCACAATTATTTCTAACATAAAAATCATAGCTTGTATTAGCATCTAAACCAGAGTATGTATATGGGTTTGACGTAGTACTTACTGTTGCGGTACCTGCTGGTGCGAAGCCTTGCAATCCGATTTCAATATCCCAATTACTACCCGCATCATTTGTCCAACTAAGATCTGCTGAGGAACTACCAATATTTGCAGCTGATTGATTTGTCGGTTGAGTACAGGTCACTACAGATATACTTAAATCATCGAATGTAATCCCATCATCAGGAGTTGAGTGGTCATCCTCTTGACTAAATCGTAATTGAAAAGAAGAACTTACCGTTTGCGAAGGCGTTGCATTTGCTAATGTAGCATCAATATCCAAGCTAGTAACAGTTGTATATACATTATCTGTTTTAGATTCTGGATTTAGGTCATAAATCTCTACCCACGAATCGGTATTACTTCCTCTAATAAGGATTTTATTAGCACTATTATTCTCATTATTATGATCAACATAACTAAACGATAATTCTAGCCCTGTTTCAGTAGTATAATTATCCATATTAATTGTAAGATCCAGATAGTTGGTATTATTTGTTCCACTGGCATCTACGTCTAAAGTAATGGCTCCACTGCCATTATTCATTTGCTCAGCAAAATCACCAAACCTAACTCTTCCTTGATCTAATGTTGTTGTTAAATCCCATTTATAAGTAGAACCACAGAAAAGTGAAGCGTCATTTTTAACATAGCCATCACCCCCTTCAAAAGTTTCGTTATAAGGCAGTGTAATTGGACTAAGTGTACCACAACTTGTTGTAAAATAATTAGGTCCAACCCATTCTGATTCTTCACTACCACAATCTGAGCGTACATACCAATCATATTGAGTTCCTGAGTTCAATCCCGAGATAGTAGAAGGATTGCTGCTTACTGTTGATAATGTACCACTACCTCTTATGTAGCCATGGGGTCCATATTCAATGTTCCATTCGGTAGAACTTCCATTTTCTGACCAAGCAAGTTGAGCCGAATTAATAGTAATATTTGATACTGTTTGGTTTGATGGTGTAATGCACGACGATGTTAATATTACAATATTATCATAAGTAATTCCATCGGTTTGCGCAGGATAATTATCCTCTTGTCCTAGCTTTACTTGAAAAGTAGAACTCACTGTTTGTGATGGTGTTGCTGATGCTAGCAAATTATCAATATCAATTCCTGTAACAAGATTAAAGGTATTATCATAAAAACTTTCTGGTATAATACTATAGGCTTCTGAGTTACCTCGTATCCAAACTTTATCTCCGGCATGGTTTTCATCAGAATGATCAGTCCAATCAAAAGAAAGATATAGTATTGTTGAAGACGTATAATTCGATAAATCCAATGTCAATATAGCTGCATTAACATTAATACTTCCTGAGGGGTTTCTATCAAGGGTAATTGCCCCTGACCCGCCATTATTTGTGACTGCATTTGTACCCCAACTTACTCTTCCTTCATCTAATGAATGCTCAAAGTCCCAATGATAACTAGGAGCACAATATATAGCTCCTTCTGTAGATGTTACACCATTATTACTTTCCCAATCTTCGGTAAAAGGTAGTGTAGCAGCAGTACTAGTAGAACATGTCGTACTAAATGAATTTGGTCCTACCCAACTCGAGTAGCTTCCTCCTCCACACACAGAGCGTACATACCATTCGTACTGGGTTCCTGACGACAACGACCCTAAAGTATAAGATGTTGATGTCAAAGAAGTAACATTAGCAACACCACTTGGGGTAAATCCTGACACTCCATATTCAATCTCCCACTGTGTTTCACTTGCCCCAGCAGTCCATGCTAAATCCACACTATTTGATAATGAATTACTAGAACTCTGACTTAAAGGATAATAGCAACCCAAAGCCTCATCTACAGAAAAACCATCAATACATATATCACTAGAATAGCTAGAACCTGTAATTCCTTGAAAATTAAATATAACACTTGTATTAGGACTAATTGAAGAAATATCAATAAATGCAGGATGCCAATTATTACCTTGATCTCCAGATTTTGACCATATTGATGACGACCAAGTAGAACCATTATCTGTTGAATAATAAATATTCAAACTACCCATTACACTACCATACATATGATAAAAAAAGGATAATTCGGCAGAGCTTAAAGAAGATAAATCAAGCTCTGGACTATACATATTTGCTGTTTTATTATAACAGCTCGAAGCTTCTAAAAAAACATAGTTTCCAGATCCTGATTGGTCACTTGTCGGCCCGTTTCGCATACTACATTACCATTATTTGGTGTAGCAGCATCAAAGTCTTGAGTATAAGGCGCTGTTATACTGCCACATGCTGTTGCGAAATTTACCGGACCAGCATATTCACTTTTTACAGAACTTGAGTATGATGAACGTACATACCAATCGTAATTTGTTTGTGATAATAAGCCCGTTATTGTATATTGAGTAGCTGAAATTCCCGTAACTACTGTTCCATTACCTATGGAAAAACCATTTATACCATATTCAATTTCCCAGCTTGTTGCACTACCATTCTCTGTCCAATTTAAAGTAGCACTTGACGAGTTTATATTACTCGTTGAAAGTCCTGAAGGTTTCGCTGGTTCTACAACCACTTGATCTATTGCAATATCTCCAGCAAAATCAGTAGCAGTACTACCTGAAAATCTAATACGCACATCAGTATCTGTTGTATATGCCGATAAATCCACAGTAGCAAGGTTCCATGCATTACCTTGATCTCCACTCAAAGTCCATATACTTGCGGACCAATTACTACCATTATCTATAGAAACCTCTATACTTAATGTGCCAATATTTGCTCCATACATATGATAATAGAATAATAATTGTGGGTCTGAAACTACACTTAAATTCATATCAGGCATACTAATTCTGCCAGTATTACTAAAGCATGAAGAAGCCTCTATGTACAAATAATTACCACTACCACCATATCCATTACTCGGTCCTGTATTACTTGATGCTGTAGCTCCTGAATATACATTCCAATCAAAATCGTCTCCAGTAATATTGGACCACCCATCAGACAAACTAACAGAGCCATCACTTGTACAATTGTAAGCAGCGGTATTTGTTGTCCATGAATCAAAGTCTGTTTTATGAGGATAATTAGTTATTTGTGAAAAACTAATTGAACTAAAACTAAAAAAAATAATGATTGATAATAGTCTTTTAGAAATTAGGGATATACGTTTAGTCATCTTTATTGTTTTTTTGTAATTATTTTTATTCAGATACGAGCATTAAGAAATATGCTTGCTATAAGTAGCAATACAATATTTCTCACATCAACAAATTCATTGTGATTTGAGCAATACTAAAGAAACCAATTTTATATTAATTAAAATATAAACTGTGTTATAGAATATTTAATCTAATTAATGAAAACAAATATAATATTATTAGAACCTTAAATCAAGGCTTTTAATAATATTCATAAAAAAAAGTCTATATCTGTCTTTTTTTAACAATTTTTAATAATAATCAACTAGCAACATCTCTTTTAGAAGAACATATAAAGGTAATTACTTATAATAATTAATAAGGTCATTATATTAGGATAACAATTCTCTACAATATCATAAATTATCTAAAAAAACCTACAAAAGCTTTCTCTACGCAAATAAAAGATAACTTTCTTATGTATTTTTCTGTATTTTCGCTTCTTGTATTTCTATGAATCTATAGGATTATTAAATTATTAAATACACTATGCAAAAAAGAATCATACAATTTTTCGTATTACTATTGCCATTAGGATTAATAGCCGCTTATAAACACTACTCCGAACAGCAAAAAGATAAAGAAAAAATAATCACCGAACTAGTAATCAATGGGCTTCAATTTGCTCATTATCAAGAAAATAAAATTGATGACGAATTTTCTAAAAAAGTATATAAATCTTACCTAGAAAGAATAGATTATACTAAGAAATTCTTACTAAAAGCTGATATTGATAAACTGCATAAATACGAAACTCTTATTGATGATGAATTACGCCAGCTGAACTCAACTTTCTTAGATTTATCGAATGATATTATTACACAGCGAATAAAAGATGCTGAGGAGTATTATGTAGAGATTCTTGCTGAGCCTTTCGACTTTACCATAGACGAAGATATTGAACTCGACGACGAAAAGAATGATTATGCTGAAAGCACTAATGCTTTGAAAAGTACTTGGCGCAAGGCATTAAAATATCAAGTAATGATTGAGCTAAAAACTAAGCTCGAAATTCAAGAAAAAGCTCAAGAGAAAAAAGACACTTCAGTAGTTATAAAAACTTATGCCGAGCTTGAGAAAGCTGCACGTACTAAGGTTGAAAAACGAAATAAAGATTACTTTAGAAGACTAAATCAACAAGAGCGTACTGATAGATACAACCTGTATATGAATTCTATATCTCTAGCTTTTGACCCACATACAAACTATTTCCCTCCAAAGAATAAAGAGGATTTTGATATTTCTATGAGTGGTCAATTGGAAGGAATTGGAGCTACATTACAAGAGAAAGACGGCTTTATAAAAGTAGTAAATATTGTTCCTGGAAGCCCATCATATAAGCAAGGCGACCTAAAGGTAAACGACCTAATTCTGAAAGTAGCACAGGGCGATAGCCTACCACTTGACATAGTGGGAATGCGCTTAGACAAAGCTGTGCGTTTTATTAGAGGTGCTAAAGGTACAACGGTAAAACTTACTGTAAAGAAGGTTGATGGTTCGATCGTAGTAATTGCTATCGTCAGAGATATTGTAATTATTGAAGAAACTTATGCTAAATCAGTTATTGTAAAAGAACCTAAGTCAAATAAACGTATTGGATATATTTATCTTCCTTCATTTTATGTAAATTTCAACGCTAAAGATGGTGGCAGAAGAAGTGCTGATGATGTACTAAAAGAAATTAACAAACTTAAAAAAGAGAATGTTGACGCTCTAATTATTGACCTTAGAAATGATGGTGGTGGATCATTAAGTGATGTTGTGAAAATGGCAGGATACTTTATCCCTCAAGGACCAATTGTACAAGTAAAACAGAAAAAAGGTGAAGCTAAGCAGCTTTCGGATACTGATCCAAGGGTTCAGTATGAAGGCCCTGTGGCTGTAATGGTAAACTCTAATAGTGCTTCTGCATCAGAGATTTTTGCTGCAGCATTGCAAGATTATGACCGTGCTGTAATTATTGGCGGCAAACAAACTTTCGGAAAAGGTACTGTACAACGCTTTATCAATCTTGATGATATTGTTAGTGGCAAAGCTGATAAATATAAACCATTTGGAGCATTGAAACTTACTTTCCAAAAGTTCTACAGAATATCTGGTGGATCAACTCAACTTAAAGGTGTAGAGCCTGATGTTGTACTTCCTGACAACTATATGTATATTGAATATGGTGAAGCAGAAATGGATTACCGACTTCCTTATGACGAAATTCCTGCTGCTACTTATGTAAAATCTGACGACCTAGCTAAGCGTAAAAATATTATAAAAGCTAGCAAAAAGCGTATTAGCAAGAACAAAACTTTTGATTTGATTGAGCAACAAGCAAAATCAATTAAGAAGCATCGTAATGACACTAAAGTTAGCCTTAATTTAGAAACATATAAAAAGTATGAAGCTGAGCGTAAGGAAGAAAGTAATCTATTCAAAGACTTATATGAAGATACAACATTGGTATTAGTAAGCCCATTGGCTGCTGACTGGCAATTTATTGAAAAGGACAGCACTAAGCTTGAATCAGCTAAGAAATGGCATAAGAAACTTATGTCTGACCCTTATTTATTAGAGAGTATTAAAGTAGTAGAAAGTTTATAATTATGGAGTTTGTAAAAGAGAATATTAATGCTATAAACGATTTGCTAAAAGGTAAATCGGCATTTGAAATAATTACTTATTTTAATGATGAGCTAGGTGATAAAATAACTTTCGGTACTAGCTTAGGAGCCGAGGATCAAGTAATAACACAAATGTTGGCATCCATAAACTCTATGGTACCGATATTCACTCTTGATACTGGCAGACTATTCCCTCAAACTTACGATTTGATTGATAGTACCTCTACCAAATATAAGATTATAATAAAGCCCTACTCACCTGTAAATACAGAGGTAGAAACTATGGTTGTGGAAAATGGGATGAACCTGTTTTTCAAATCCATTGAGCTACGCAAGCACTGTTGCCAAGTACGTAAATTACGCCCACTGAAACGAGCATTAGAAGGTCGCAGCGCATGGTTTACTGGTCTAAGACGTAGTCAATCGATTACTCGTGTGGACATGCAAATTGTGGAATGGGACGAAAACAGTAATATGCTTAAAGTTAACCCACTAATGGAATGGAGTGAGGATGATGTTTGGGACTATATAAAGGCTCATGGCATACCATATAATCCATTACATGACCAAGATTATCCAAGCATAGGTTGTCAACCTTGTACGCGTGCAATTATGCCTGGTGAGGATGTTCGTGCTGGACGATGGTCGTGGGAAAATCCCGATACTCGTGAGTGTGGATTGCATAAATAAAATTCAAGTAAGTTAAATTCATGAATTTAACTTACTTGAATTTTATCTACTGCTTTTTAAATTTACCTTCTTTCCAGGCTTTAAAAAACTTTGCCCAAGCAAATGGATTTAACCAGTTGTTTGGCATATATCCACCATTCCAATAAGCTTTGTTTACTTGTTGCTGCATCTGATAGCGATAATTCATTGATCCATCCATCGGCATTTTCTTTCCACGTTCCTTCATCTCTTCTCTAGCAAGGTTTTTCATTGCTCTATCATAATCATTTTCGGGAACTCGATGCTGAACAATTGCATATTCCAGAGCCTCAATATCGGCCCAAGGGTATATTATTGACTCGGTAAGAAGCAGCGTATCATTATTCATCAACTGAAAAAGAGTATAGCGCGATGCGGTAAGTGTATCAGGAATATAATAATAGGAAGTTTTGTATCCTACAGAACTAAATGCTATGGAATCGCCCGTTTGCGCTGCAAAAGAAAAGAAACCATCAAAAGCACTCATTGTACCTAAGTTAGTACCCAATATTCTTATATTTACAAATGGTACAGGTTGCAAACTATCACCAGTAAACACTATTCCTGAAAATTGAATCACTTCCTTATTTTCCATTTTCTGAGCTATAGCGCTCGGAATTAGAGTAATAATAAAAAATAAAATAAATACTTTCTTAAGTAAGTTCATCAATTTACGATAATGGGTATAATGCATTATTTATATGGCGAAGATATGGAATTTGTTCTAATAATTTAATAAGACTAATTTCTTAAAATAATATATTTGGTATAAATTAAAACACTAACTTCATAACGGATGAAAGCATTACTTATTATTAACCAATTCTGATTTATGATACCAAATTAATGCCAAATTGGTATGACACTATTTATTATAAAAACTTTCAAAAATGTTATTTATAAAAAAAGCCATCTATAATTATAGATGGCTTCAATATTAATGTCTTTATTCTACTATTTCAATGGGCTAACCTTAAATTGAATTTTAGACTTAATGATTAAAGGTAGTTTTGAAACAGGAACAGCTCTCTCTAATGTACCAAATACAAAGAAAAAGAATTTATCTTGCTCTAAATATTTATCCATATTATCGTCATTCACTTGAAAAACTATCTTTATAGCATCTGAGCTAATTCCTTCAGCATGTGCTATAACAACAGCATTTTCAGGAGTTTCATTCTCGCCTACTCTAAAGCTCAACGAGCTAACAAAACCGAAATCCATAATATCTGTTGGGTTATCAATCTCTATAATAATTTCTTTAAACTTTCCCTCACTTATTTTACCTTTATCAATATCATTAGCTTTAAAAACACTATCGATATTAATTTTATAATATGCTGAGTATAGTAAAGATTCGCCTTTAGCTGAAGTAGCTGCTGAATCTAAATCAAAATGGTGTGCTGGTAAATCTTGATCAACCTTAAATGATACAGCATCTTCAATTTTTGAACATGACTGAGTAAATAATGCTCCAATAACAAAAAATGCTATTACGCTCAAAAATTTAGTTTGATTTTTCATATTAATTGTATTAGTGAATTAATGCTAATTATTTTATAATGCAAATATAATACTTTTATAAAAGCAAAAGAGTAAGAGAATTACCTGTTTTATGCATAAGCTACAATAGGTATGATATATCACTTTTACTAAAACGCTTCATTAAAGCCAATAAATATCTTGCTACCTGATGCGCCATAACTAACATCAAACCTAAGCACCGAACTTGTAGCCTTGTCTATTAGAAGTCGCAAACCTCCGCCAAATCCATAATGGAAATCACCAAAAGTGAAATCAGATACCTCATGAGCTACCAAATAGGAAATCGAGCCTCCACCTGAGCCATCATCATATTCCTATCTCTAAATCTATTCTCATATATACCACGCATGCGGTATGCTCCTCCTACAACTGGCATAGATTGAATTGGCACATCTCCTGTACTTAGTGTAGTATATAGTTGTGAGGCTATTATAATCTTCTTATAAGGCGTAAAATAATATCTATAATCAATAGACAATTGTGTATAATTAAATTTACTTCCAAAGGCTTTACTATAAACATCGTAGCTAGCACTCAAAAAAGAACCTTTAGTTGCTCTTATTCTATTATCACGAGCCTCACGCAAAACTATTAGACCTATTCCTGATTGAATTCCTTCATTCTCATATAATGTTGTATCACCAATTTGGCCATCAATAGATTCAATATTTATGAAGTTATTATAAGTGTATTTTACCCCTACATATAATTTTTCCACAACATTATAACTTATGGAAGGAGCTATTAATATATTTTTGAAATCCACAAGATATGAGGAATCAAAGTCATTATCATTTCCTACACCAAAAAAATATGATGGATAATCCATGAACATAAACTCAAATTTACTATTGATTTTATTATCATGTTGCATAAAATCAGTTATCAGGTAAAACTTATACTGATTCTTTTGAGTAAAATAAGCGTAGGCCAAAATACTTGATGGCTGAATTATTGAATCTGGAAGAATATCACTTTTAAATTTAAAGGCATTATACTTAGTAATACCAAGGACTAAGCCTGTTTCTGTTGCATAACCAGCAAAAGGAAGTGGGGAATATTTAAATGCCTTTTCAATAAACATTTGTGTTTTATCAGCTCCAGAGACTTCTTCTTTTTCATCTTCGGTTTGAGCATAGCTAACATTAATAAAAACAAAGGTAAATAAAAGAGCCATTAATCTTTCAAATTAATGGCTTTCAATATAATAATGTAAATTATCTGTTAATTAACTTCGCAATTATTAAAGTTAGTTGTTTGATTAAAATCAAATTTAGGGTATTCAAAAGCTTCGGAGCGACGCTCAGTTTCTGCATTTGAATACGAATAAATTCCTGAATAATCGCTAACATTTTCACCCATAGTTTGCAATTGGCGAAGGTAACAAGCAATACTCTTTGCCTCAACAATAATCACTCTATCCGAATGATGTACCACAGGGCTATGATTACGAAATTTATCATGCTCAAAGCTAAGGATACGTCTGCCATCCATAGTAATTCCTACTTGGTAATAGCTAAGGCTTTTGCCCACAGCTGGCAAATTCATCAAACTACGGTCAGTAGCTACAAAAGGAAGTTTCTCTTCCTCTTCTATTTGCTTAAACAATAGATGATTATTTTTAGGATCAGCGTGAAATTCAACACTTCTATCTTTTTGCGGCTTTCCGTACACTTTCTCTTCGTAAACTTCTTGTGCAACTCTTGCTAGTGGTGTAAAGTTCTCTCTATTTTCTTTAAAACCTTTTACAGCAAAAGTATAATAAGGCAATACACCAAGTTTATTAAGCTCACGACGTAATTGCATACTATGCGAGCGACGTGATGATGCTGCCGTAAACACCTGCTGATTTACAATAATCCAACCTGTTTCACGAAGCAGTTCAATGGTCTTAATAGCCTCAGGAGTTAGCTCCATTGTAGTTTCAAAATGCGTTTGAATTACAAATTGCTTAATTCCTAATTTTACAGCTTTTTCTTTAAATTCCTTAAGAATTTTAACAAGCTCATCTCCTACTCTTTGTGGCAAATAAGCTAATATTCTTGTTCCTAATCTTACTCTTTGGAACATTGCAATTCTACCATCCACAGAAATACTCTCTGAATTTTGTTTTTTACGAAGTGCAACATTATAAAAATCGTCGAGAATAGTTTTTAATCTAGCATCGGTATTCATAAACGAATCACCACCAGTAATAAGTATATCTCTTAAATGGCTATCATTCTCAAAATAATTAAATATATCGTGTCGTTGCTGACTTCTATCAGCTTTTTTATCCATCTTTTCGAGATCAAAATTCAACGACCCCTTTTGAAAACCGTACATACGTTGGCAGCTTACACAAAGTCCAGCACATGCTCTTCCTCTTCCTTCAGGAATAAAAATAGCAACCTCAGGATAACGACGATGAACACTATCACCTTCAGGTAATAACCATCCTGCGGCATTTGGCTTTCCATCCTCAATAATATCTTCCTTTTCCCAAGCTTTTATCTTGCCAAAAGTATCAACCAAATCCTTGCTATTGAATATATAATCGCGGATTGTACGGTCATCAGCACTAAGCTCTCCGTTTGGTCCAATATGCACTAACGAAAGAAAATATGGATTGATAAAAATAGGAATACCTTTTTTTACACCATTCTCAAAATTACGCATTACTTCCTCTGGCAATTGATTATTCGTTGTTAGGCGAAGTTGCTCAAGGTTTTGAATTGCATAACGAAGGTGAAAGCGATAATCATTCCACCATTTAGATACTGTATTAAGCTTTTCGTCAATGGTTTGCTCATCGGTAAAATGATATATTTTATGCACATTTTTACTATTCTCAATAATAGTAATAAGGCCTTTCATTACTCTTTGCTTACTCTCTGTACGTGCTTTAAGCACTTCGGCGTCCATAGCTTTAGGGATTTCATTCATCCTACTAAGCAATGTTTCGCCAGAAATGGTATTAATGTTTTGTGAAGTGTAAGTTCTTTTTATCAAGTCAAGCATATCATCAAAGAAATCACTTGTTGCAAAAGAATTTTCACCATTTATAGTTTGCCATAGCCAAAAGAAAGGCTGACTTTTAAATTTCTGATTATTTCTATTAGGGTCTTCAAACTCATTACCTTCATTTTCCAACAAAAGCAACATTTGACTTATTGCTTGCTGTTGACCATGAATATTATTCTGAGATGAAAGAGATACTTTATTTTTTAAATCGTCTTCTATATTTGAAATAAATGAATTAAAAGATTTTGAATTCAATGCAAATTCATAAAAAGAAGGTATTTCTTTTTGTATTCTAGTTCTTATTTCTATTTGAGTTTCTACAAAACTACTTTCGATATATGACATATATTTTCCCTTTTGTACATTAACATATAGTAATCAAATCGTGAAGATTTTCATACGAAGAGCCATTGCAAAAACTCGCAATAGCAAAAACTTAAAAGCCAATTATAGCTTGGACACTCGACAGGAATATTTTATAAATAGCTTAGTCGTAAAGTGTTGTGAGTCACGAAAGTATTATCTAATATAAACTTAACCTAATTTTTCGTGGGCTGCAAAAGTAGTGAAAATAATTGAATTATCGACGTTTTTTAAACCATACGCTTACAGGGATTTAACAAACTATTATGCTTTAAAAAACAATAGAATAAGGTTAGAGCAATATAAGGTTAAAGGACCTCGTCATAAAAAAGCATATATACTTATTATAAATACAGCACAATAATCTACTGTATTACTATTCAGAAAAACTTTAATAAATTATATGAGAATTAATTTTGTTTGCAGCCTTCAATCTGCCCACAAGCCATTTCTGCAGCAATTTGCTCAGCACCTTTAATGGAAAAATCCTTAGATTTGGCTATTAGTTTACCTTCAACATAAAGGTCGATATGGTGAATACCTTTTTTACCTTTTGTTTCTTGATGATGTTTAAATTCGATCTCAATCTTTTCTTTCTGCGACCATTCTATTAATCGACTCTTAAAGTTGGTTTCAGTTTTTTCGAGTTCATCTAAGTCAACCGAAGTTTTATAAATTCTTTCGATAATAACTTTGCGAGTAAAATCATAGCCTTTATCTAAATACACTGCGCCAATAAGAGCTTCAAAAGCATCTCCATTGAGTGATTTAGGCTGACTACCTTTATCAGAAGTAGCACGCACAAGAGCGTCTATTCCTAATTTTACTGAAACTTTATTGAGTTGAGCGCGGCTCACCATCTTTGAGCGCATTTTGGTAAGAAAACCCTCATCTTTATAAGGGAAAATCTTAAATAAATAATCTGCCACTGCAGCACTAAGAATCGCATCACCAAGATATTCCAATCGTTCGTTAGAGTTTTTCACTCCCGACTGAAGTTCTTCGGCAACGGATTTGTGACGAAATGCAAGGGCATAAAGAAAAATATTTCCGGGATAAAACCCGAAAATATTTTTTATTGAATCTGATAATTCTTTCTCCTCACCTTTAGCAAATTTAGCCTTAATTTTTGATGTAAAATCGAGTACCAATATTGTTTATTTAGAGAATTTTTTGAATACCATGGAAGCATTGTGACCACCAAAACCAAAAGTATTGGATAGTGCTACGTTTATTTCAGCTTTAACAGCCTTATTAAACACAAAGTTGATTCCATCGTAATTAATGTTTGGATCCTTTTCTTCAAAATTAATGGTTGGAGGAACAATGCCAGTATGAATAGCCATAATAGCTGCCATACCTTCAATAGCTCCAGCAGCACCAAGTAGGTGGCCAGTCATTGATTTTGTAGAATTCACGTAGATATCTTTAGCATGTTCACCAAAAACCAACTCAATAGCTTTAGGTTCAGCAACATCACCTACTGGAGTAGAAGTACCGTGAGTGTTGATATGATCAACATCTTCGGGTTTCAAACCAGCGTCGGCAACTGCATCACGCATAGATTTTGCTGCACCAGCACCATCAGGGTGTGGAGCGGTCATATGATGAGCATCACCAGAAAGCCCAGAACCAGCAACCTCTGCATAAATTCTAGCACCTCTAGCAATAGCGTGCTCTAATTCTTCAAAGATTAATGCGATTCCTCCCTCTCCCATAACAAAACCATCACGGTTTTTATCAAATGGACGAGAAGCTTTTGTTGGATCATCATTTCGTGTGGATATAGCGTGCATTGCGTTGAATCCACCAACGCCAGCCTCATAAATTGAGGCTTCACTACCACCAGTTACAAATACATCAGCTTTACCCAATCGGATATAGTTAAATGCATCTGCCATAGCATTAGTAGCACTAGCACAAGCAGCAACCGTTACGTAGTTGGGTCCCATAAATCCATACTTTATCGAAATATGACCAGCAGTAATATCTGCTATCATTTTAGGAATAAAAAATGGATTGAACCTCGGAGTATCATCATTCTTAGTGAAATTTGCCATCTCATCAGAGAAAGTCTTCAATCCACCAATTCCAGAACCCCATATTACACCAATACGCTCTAGGTCTTCCTTGTCTAGGTCTAATTTGCTATCAGTAATAGCTTCCGCAGCCGCTATCAAACCATATTGTCCACAAGGGTCGAGCTTTCGCGCTTCCTTACGGTCAAAATAATCTGTGGCCTTATAATCTTTTACTTCACATGCAAAGCGAGTTTTAAACTTCTCTGCATTGAAGTTCTTGATAGGAGCGGCGCCGCTTACCCCATTTACCAACGATTTCCAGCTTTCCTGCAAATTGTTGCCTAATGGCGTAAGTGCTCCAATTCCTGTTACAACTACACGTTTTAAATTCATAGTGAATTTTTTATACGTTATCCGTTGTTTTCTACGTAAGCAATTGCATCTCCTACAGTTGTTATTCCTTCAGCTTTATCATCTGGAATAGCAATATTGAATTCCTTTTCGAATTCCATAATTAACTCTACTGTATCTAAAGAGTCTGCTCCTAAATCATTTGTGAAGCTTGCTTCAGCAGTAACTTCGCTTTCGTCAACACCTAATTTGTCAACAATAATTGCGGTAATTCTGTTTTTAATATCTGACATGTTATTATAAGTTTAAATTAAACAGGGTGCAAAGAAAAAGCTATTAGTCTAATAAACCAAACAATATTTTAAAAAAAATACATGTTCAATATATTTTTATTCACTGACTATCATAATATTACACTTTTATTAGCAATAATATTTATCGTAACACGCTACTAATCAGCTACTAGCAATTAATTTATATTTTGTTTTGTTCAATAACTCCTTACTGGCTTATTATCAACTATTTAAGCCTATATTTACTTACTAAAAAAGCTAAATTTTTATCGTTTTTTAATAAATAAACAAACAATTAAGCTCTTTTTAAACTAAATAATAGGACTATAGCATATAAAACACAGAAACATAACATCATAAAACCATTAAAATAATAGCTATGCTCTAATAATGGTCGTTTTATTAATGAATTGCTTTTTTCTTAAGATTAAACTTAATAGTGTGTAAATAAATTTGGCGGGATTTTGGTGGTTACTATATGATTTAGGAAAGTGTTGTAGCTTCGGCTTGGGAATCTGACGAGACCTTCTCTTGGAGCGAAGGTTTCGTGGTTCTTACATACGTCGCTTTGAGCGACGCCGACGCTTGCAAAAAAGTAATCAATACTGATGATTACTATAATTACTTATAAATCCTATAATATCAATGCTATCAGAATTTATACGATAAATTAAAGAAGTTTGACGTGTAACAACACATTTTCTGAAATTAGAAGTTTTTGATTTTGGGCAAAGTTTATGATTTATTGAAATTATCAGCATCACTAATAGACCAATTATCGATAATATAATTTAGGATTTCCAAATATTCAACTTCTGCATAAGGCGACCAAATAATATTTAGTTTATGCATTATTATTCAATAATGCATTTACTTTTTCCATAACATTCTCATGTGAGATACCTTCATCTACATCTATTAAGTCAGCACTTTTATTAATTCTGTCTTGCTGTTCAACAGTTAGCCCATCCCACCAATCAGTTCTTTTAGATATTTTTACAAAATCTATTGATTTTAAGTAGTTTAATAAGGCTTTCGCTTTACTATTATTCTCAGGTATCGATAATGTGTAATCTTGCATAGTTTTATTATTGATATTATTTAATCTATTGCAAAAATACATAAAAATAAATAAGGCTTCAAGCTCTTAGTTCAATGGGAATCTAGCGAGCGAAGGCTTCGCTGATTATACTCCACCAATGCATAGTGATATGATGACTTGGAGTCATCTGCTCAATAGTAAAGAACCACAGCCTTGGCGTCACTTTGAGCGACGCCGACGCTTGCAAAAAAGTAATCAATACTGATGATTACTATAATTACTTATAAATCCTATAATATCAATGCTGCCCTTGCATTAGTACCTGAGGCAATTGCCTTTGCTTTTATTGTTGGCATTTCGCCAATTATAGGACTTTATGGTGCATTTATGATGGCATTAATAACCGCTATAATTGGTGGTCGCCCAGGGATGATATCAGGTGCCACAGGTGCTATGGCCGTAGTAATGGTAAACCTTGTTAGCGATGGAAATCAATATGCATCATCCATTGGTCATACTGGGCCAGAGATTGGTTTACAATTTCTTTTTGTAACATTACTTTTTACAGGTCTTTTTCAAATTCTTGCTGGAGTTTTCAAATTAGGAAAATACGTACGTATGATTCCTCACCCAGTAATGATGGGTTTTGTAAATGGTTTGGCTATTGTTATAATGATTTCTCAATTGGGAATGTTCAAAGTTGGTGATGACTGGATGCAAGGTGAAGCACTTTACACAATGATTGCTTTGGTTGCCGCCACAATGCTATTAATGGTTTTGATTCCCAAAATATCGAAGAAAATACCAGCTACTCTTATAGCAATACTTATGGTATCGGGAGTGGTTATCTACTTCGGAATAGACACACAAACAGTACGTAGCTTTGTAGCTGCAGGTAGTGCTGATGGCAATGGTAGTTTGGCTGCAGAACTTCCTAGTTTTGCCATACCTATTATCCCTTTTACTTGGACTAGTTTGAAAATAATTCTTCCTTATGCACTAATTCTTTCTGCAATTGGTCTTATAGAATCACTGATGACAATGAACCTAATTGACGAACTTACCGAAAGTCATGGTAATGGAAATAAAGAATGTATAGCACAAGGAACAGCGAATATGGTTAATGGCTTTTTTGGCGGAATGGGCGGCTGTGCCATGATTGGACAGAGTATTATTAATATAAAATCAGGTGGTAGAGGCCGACTATCAGGCATAGTAGCTGGAAGTACACTTCTAGTTTTCATTCTTTTTGCATCTTCATATATAGAAATGGTGCCAATTGCTGCCCTTGTAGGTGTAATGTTTATGGTGGTAATAGGAACTTTTGCATGGAGTACTTTCAAAATTATTGGCAAAATACCAACTACCGACTTATTTGTAATCGCAATAGTTACCTTAGTAACTGTGCTCGAAGATTTGGCAGTGGCAGTACTTATAGGAATTGTGGTTTCGGCATTGGTATTTGCTTGGCAAAATGCACTACGAATTAGAGCAAGAAAACATATCGATGAAAGAGGGATTAAGCATTACGAGATATATGGCCCATTATTTTTTGCTTCTACAAAACTATTCACTGAAAAATTTGATGTAAAAGATGATCCAAATGAAGTAATTATTGATTTTAAAGAATCACGAATAATGGATCAATCAGCAATTGAAGCTATAAATAAGATTGCCCAAAAATATCAAGCTGAAGGAAAAACCATACATTTGCGTCACCTAAGCAAGGATTGCACTAAACTTATCAAAAAGGCTGAAAAAATATGCGTAGTGAATGTACTCGCTGACCCAGATTATTTTGTGTCAATTGATGATTATAATGCGAAACTTAAAAGTGA
Organism: Bacteroidetes bacterium 4572_112; assembly: GCA_002254285.1. Taxonomy (GTDB): domain Bacteria; phylum Bacteroidota; class Bacteroidia; order Bacteroidales; family UBA1556; genus UBA6267. The sequence continues at coordinate 19,139 of NIUZ01000022.1, forward strand.
TGTTTAAGGGTTTAAGGGTTTAATTGTTGAACTGTTGATTTGCAGCAGCAGGTTGAAGAAATTGATTGAGATTGAAGGGGTTTAAAAGGCTTAAAGTAGTAAAGAGTGGGAAGGAATGGTATAGAGTAGTAAGGGATGGTAAAAATTAGTATTATTGATTTAACTTTTCTTTATTCAAGATTAACACATCAACTCAAATCACCAACCTACCGGCAGGCACAACACTTTAGCAATTTGACAATTTAACACTTTAATAATTTAGCACTTTAGCACTTTGATAATTTAATAATTTAGCATTTTAATAATTTAGCATTTTAATAATTTGACAATTTAATAATGACCACACCAAAATACCATAAGTGGAGAGTATTTGATATATCGATGGCGCATTTTGTACATGATGTATATTCGTCATTTTTGGCTCCTTTATTACCATTATTGATAGAGAAGATTGGCCTAAATTATTTCCTTGCAGGATCATTAACAATGTATGGTCGTATTCCATCACTTATGAATCCGATAATTGGATGGATGGCTGACAAAGTTATTATCCGTTATTTTATAATCCTTACCCCTGCTATCACAGCAATATCCATGAGTTTGATTGGCTTTGCGGATAGCTATTTGCAACTCCTATTTCTTCTTTTGGTAATGGGGTTCAGCTCCGCATTTTTTCATGTGCCAGCTCCTGTTCTCATGAAAAATGTATCGGGAGACCAAAGTGGCAAAGGAATGAGCAACTTTATGGTTGCAGGCGAATTAGCTAGAGCTGCAGGTCCTCTTCTAATTATTAGCGCTGTATCGTGGTGGGGATTAGAAGGCAGTTGGCGAGTAATGCCACTGGGATTGATTGCTTCGGTAATACTATTTTTCAGGCTTCGTAAGCTCAAAGATTTTGATATAAAACCCAAGCGTAATAAAGCTAAAATATCCAAGGCTGTAAAAAAACAACTTAGCTACTTCTTTATAATAGTTGCAGGTTATATTCTTAGCAGAGGAATACTTCGAGCACTTCTTATAACTTTCTTGCCAACATATTATTCCTCAATGGGTAACGATATATGGACAGGAACATCAATACTTGTTGCAATAGAAGTTGCCGGAGCTTTGGGAACACTATTAGCAGGAAGATATTCTGATAGA
>NIUZ01000166.1 GCA_002254285.1 Bacteroidetes bacterium 4572_112
GAGCCATCAAATACTCTTAAATATGCTAGTTTACCATAATCCTTATGATGTTCTAATTTAAAAACCACTGCTGACAACTCACCATCCCTTTGCTTCTCATTAGCAAATAGGCTAATTAATTCATCAAGGATATAAGGTATTCCAAGCCCCGTTTTGGCAACAGAAAACAGAACAGGAAATAAGTCCATATTATTTACTCCTTGATTATAAGCTTTAAATAAATATTCGCTTGAGAACTCTTCCCCCTGAAGGTATTTATCCAATAAGTCGTCATTTACATTAGCAACACTTTCCACAATAGTTTCAGTAGGCATAAGGCCTTCGCTATCTCGCATTAACTGAATGGCAACATTATCAGTTCCCTCAGATTCTACCGTCTGAATACATACAGTTTGTGCTTTTAGCTCGGTATTTATACTACTCATTACGTCCTCAATGGAAACCCCTATTCTATCAATTTTGTTTATAATAATAATTCGTGGTAGGCCAAGTTTTTCAATAAGTTTCCATAGTACTTTTGTTTGTGCTTGCACGCCATCGGCAGCAGAAATAACCATAAGCACCACATCAACAGCAATAAGACTTCGCTCCACTTCCGAAATAAAATCGGCATGACCAGGAGTGTCAATAATATTGAATTTTATATCCTTATAATCGAAAGTGATATGCGAAGCAATAACACTAATTCCTCGCTGTTTTTCCACTTCCAAAAAATCGGATACAGCAGTACCTTTATTTACATCACCTTTATTTTTTAGCGTTCCGGCTTCAAACAAAATTTGCTCTGTTAAAGATGTTTTACCAGCATCTACGTGGGCTAATATTCCTATGTTTAGTATTGGCTTTGTGGTCATTATGGGTGTTTATTATTATTGTATTGCAGAAACAAAGCTAGCAACAATATCATTACAAATTATATTAATAATTAGCCTGCCTGACGGTAGTCAGGGAATTAGGAATTAGGATTAACGATTGAAGATTAACGTGTGCAGATTTCCTAGGTATTTGATTACAGATAAGTCCGTAGGACTTGCCTGTTTGTAGCACGAAGTGCGGAAAACACAATCAAAGTCCGTAGGACTTGCCTATATTCCATATAAAATGTAAAAAAATAATCCTCTGACAATGTTGACTATATCTAAATGAATTATTGAATTTTGACAGCAAAATTGCCACCTCCTTTGTAAAGGAGGATTCAAAAACCACCATATTTCAAAAATAAATATTTAATCAACATCATCAATAAATCATCTATTTTTGACAAACATTCAAAACCCAATAATTTATGAGTTTTTTTAAAAGGATAAAATATAATTCACCAGTAATATTAAGCTTTTCGCTTTTGGCGACAACCATATTTATATTTGATATATTATTAGGAGGACACTTAATGCCTTATTTTACTCTTTCTCCACATTTCAATTTTTCTTCAATTTGGTGGTACTTCTCTTTATTTACTTACACTTTGGGACATGTAAGCCTTGCTCACCTATTTGGAAATATCTCATTTATCCTATTATTAGGACCTATATTGGAAGAAAAATATGGCAGCAAAACTATCTTATTAATGATGGCTTTTACGGCATTCTTCACTGCAATAATAAATAACCTATTATTCAATACTGGAATTATAGGTGCCAGTGGCATTGTATTTATGATGATAATACTTGTTTCCTTTGTAAACACAAAGGGTAGCGACATTCCACTAACATTTATCTTTGTTTTGATATTATACCTAGGCAAGGAAGTTTTTAATGCTTTTGAAAATGATAGCACATCGCAATTTGCACATATAATTGGTGGTGTAGTTGGTGCGGTGTTTGGCTTTACGCCATATATTAAGAAAAAGATAAATAGAATAATACCATAATTATTCCACTTCCAAATTCTCGCGAACTGCATTATTTATAAAGTCGTTCATTGGTGATAAAATCTTGAAACCATTAATTATATCCTTGGCAAAAGAATCCGAAATCACTTCTTCATTTGTAATAGCATGGCTCACAGCAATACTCTTATATTTTAGCCATTCAATTGCATCACAATCTTTGGGGAAGTCCTTAGGTCCTTTTTTGAGCTTATCAGACATAAATTCGGGATAGTATTTTCTGAAATCATCTTTTAACACAATTTTCTCCAAATCTTTATGCGAATAATAAATCTCTTGACGCATTGCTTTCAGCACTTCTTTCTGTGGACGATACAAACCACCACCAATAAACGAGGCATTAGGCTCTATATGAAAATAATAACCTGCATTTATGGATTTACGACCTCCATTGGCTAAGAAAGCACCAAAATGATTTTTATAAGGCAATTTATTCATAGAGAAACGCACATCACGATATATTCTAAAAGTATAATCCTTGGCTTGCGAATATCTGAAATTAGGATCAATAACTTCCAATTGTTTACCAACTATATCAACAAAATCATCGAAATCAGCTTTTGCGGACAAGTATAAATCCTTATTCTCGGCAAACCATTCGCGGTTATTGTTTTGATCTAGATTACTTATAAAATCGAATATTTTCTTTAAATTCATATTGTATCGTTTAATGTGATATTGCAAAGATAGGAGTTTTGATCTTGTATGTTGAGTGATATGTATCTTAAAATAATAAATTAATAAAGAACACATTATCAAAACAAAAAAAACATTACTTTTACGGCACACATTAACACCAAGGACATGAAAAAGGCAAGAAATAAGTTTTATTCGGTTTATAATTCGATAATCATAGGATTATTAGGCATTTTGGGACTTACAACATCATCATGCGAGAAGCTTGGACCTGATCCTGTAGCGGAATACGGTGTACCTTCGGCTAAATTTATTGTAAATGGAAAAGTGGAGGCTAGTGCTGACAATTCTGCCATTGAGAATATTAGAGTTGTAATGCGACAAGACACAGCTTATACCGATAGCGAAGGTAAATACCAAGTTATTGATAATTATGGCTCTCCAATGTCTCAAGATATTGAGATAAAGTTTTCTGATATTGATGGTGCTAACAATGGCGAATTCAATAATATGGATACTGTGGTAGAATTTAAGAATCCACAATTTGTAAATGGCGATGGTAATTGGTATGAAGGTGAAACTTCTAAGGAATTTAATATTGAATTAGAGAAAAAATAATGTCTGTAGCAGATATTTCCTTAAAAAAGCGAATAGGCCTTAAGCTATACAAACAGTATAGAAAAAATGCCACCAAACTTCATAAACTCAATTATATTTTTTATTGGCGCAATTGACAAACTCAAAGACATAGTTGACCCCAATAATACAATGATTGCCATTACTGGCGGTGAGGTATTATTGCGCAAAGATATTGAAGATGCTGGCCGTGAATTATATAAAAGGGGCTTCCCTTGGGGAATTGTCACCAACGGAATGCTGCTCAGCAAGGAGAGATTAAACAGTCTGCTGAATGCGGGTATGCGTGCAATAACAATTAGCCTCGATGGATTAAATGATTCGCATAATTGGCTAAGAAATAATAAAAAAAGTTTCGAAAAAGTAATATCAGCAGTAAAATTATTGCCACAGGTAGAAAATCTTAAATACGATGTGGTAAGCTGTATAAATACCCAAAACTTTGATGAGCTAAATGAATTAAAGGATTTACTTATAGAAATTGGCATAAAAGAATGGCGTGTTTTCACCATCTTTCCCATTGGCAGAGCCAAGGTAAATGACTTATTACAACTTAGCCCACAGCAATTTAAAGCCCTATTCGATTTCATTGCCGAAACTCGTAAAGAAGGTAAAATAAAAATGAGTTATGGCTGTGAAGGCTTTTTAGGAAGCTATGAAAAAGAGGTAAGAGACGATTTCTTTTTCTGCCAAGCAGGAATAAATATAGGCTCAATACTTGCCGATGGCTCAATATCTGCCTGCCCCAACCTACGCGAAAATTATAAGCAAGGGAATATTTACGAAGATAATATTGCCGAGGTGTGGGAGAATAAATACCAGATTTTCAGAGACCGTAGCTGGACAAAAACAGGCATCTGTGCCGACTGCAAAGAATGGGACTACTGCCAAGGCAACGGACTACATCTTAGAAATGAGGAAACTGGAGAACTGGCTTTTTGTCACTTGGATAGAATTATTAAGGGCGAAGAGTGAAAGAAAATAGAGACTAATACCAATTTGGTATCAAAATACGCTATAAATAAATTGGAATATATTTTTCTATTAGAAGGCGAAAATTATTTGCATAAAAGCCACTAATGATGTAGGACAATATATCATACTTGGTTCTCAAAACTTTCTACTAATGGAAAATATAAGTCAAAGTCTAGCTGGCCGTATTGCGCTATTAAAACTACTTCCACTAAGTCAACGAGAGTTAAAAAAAGCTAAGCTATTTCCACAAAACAGTAAAGAAATAATGTTTAATGGAAATTACCCTGCGGTATATAGTCGAAAAATTCCTGCTGACATATTCTATTCCAACTACCTTTCCACATATATTGAGAGAGATGTAAGAACACTAAAGAATATAGGCAACCTAAATTTATTTACTTTATTTGTACAATTATGTGCTGGAAGGATTGGACAGCCATTAAACTATAGCTCATTGGCTAGTGATACTGGTATTTCAGTAAATACGGCTAAGGAATGGTTAAGTGTATTAGAAAGTTCATATATAATATTCTTATTAAGACCTCATCACAAGAATTATAATAAACGATTAATAAAAATGCCTAAGTTATATTTTTATGATACAGGACTCGTTTCCAACCTTTTAAAAATTGAATTAGCTGAGCAGATTCAAAATCACTATTTATTAGGAAATATCTTCGAGAATTATGTAGTATCAGAATTACTTAAAAACCGTTATAATCAGGGTAAAAAATCCAATTTATTCTATTGGAAAGACAATAAAGGTAAAGAAGTTGACATCATAATCGATAGTTTTGATAATATAATTGCTATTGAAATAAAAGCTTCACAAACATATAATTTAAACGCTTTTGATAATATTAAATTCTATCGCAAAATAAGTTCTAATAATATTGAATCACATGTAATTAGTAGAGTAGATAATAATAAGTTATTGAGTAATGAATCTTTCGTAAGCTGGAAGAATATTGATTTTTAATATTATTTCAAATTCAACAAAAAACTAATTTAGCAGATTACAATTCAAGAACATGGCATATTATAATTTTTCGGGAAAACTACTAGATATAAATACAGGTATTAGTATCAATAACAGAGCTTTCCGTTATGCTGATGGCTTATTCGAGAGCATGTATTTCACCAATGGCAAAATCATGTTTTTGCAGCAACATTACGCTCGTTTGCGCAATGGAATGGAGGTATTACGAATTGATACTGATAATTTGCCAAGCATTGACGAAATAGAGCATCTTGCAAAAAAACTTATTGCCGCTAATGAAATTGAAACTTCTGCAAGAATTAGAATGCAGGTTTTCAGAAAAGCAGGTGGATTATACCTTCCTGAAGACAATACCTGTGACTATATAATTGAAGCTACAGCTTTAAATAATACTGAATATCAGCTAAATACCAAAGGTTTACATATAGGAATTAGCAATAGTATAAAGCGCAATGCAAATATTTTTTCGCAGATAAAAACCACAGCAAAACAAGATATGGTGTTGGTTGCCATGGATGCTAAAGATAATAAATGGGACGATGCCATTCTGATGAATAATTCGGATAGCATTGTTGAAACTAGCAGCTCAAATATATTTGCCGTAATAAATGGAAATATATACACTCCTACATTAAGCGATGGTGCATTGAATGGTATTATGCGTCAGAATATTATTGAAATTGCTAAGCAAAATAAGCTTTCGGTAATAGAAACATCACTTAACGAATCAAACCTATTGACAGCTGATGAGATTTTTATCAGCAATGCCGTAAAAGGAATTCAATGGGTGGTTGCTTTTGGCACAAAACGGTATTTCAATAGCATGAGTAAAAACATTATTTCATTATTAAATAAAAAGATAAATGAATAAGGCTATTTTACTACTAGGAAGCAATTTGGGAGACAGAACGCTGCTACTAGATGACGCAATTGGACACATAAGCAAATTGGGAGCAATAAGCTTAAAATCTAGCATTTACGAGAGTGAAGCTTGGGGTTTTGAAAGCAACGAAAACTTCTTGAATATAGCAATTGAGATACAAACAGAATATGAAGCTTTGGATTTACTAAAAGAGCTTCAAAGCATAGAAAATAAAATGGGGCGCATTCGAAATTCTAAGGGATATTCGTCGCGAACAATGGACATAGATATATTATTTTTTAATTCGGAAATAATTAATAATGATACACTTACAGTTCCACACCCAAGATTACACGAGCGTATGTTTACTCTTAAGTGTTTGATAAATATTATACCAGATTATAATCATCCAACATTAGGAAAAAGCATAATAGAATTGACAAAAGAATGTACTGATAATATAAAAGTTTGGCAAATTTAGAAATGGATAATAAGGAAAATTTATATCAGTTTATAGCAATAGAAGGCAATATTGGCGCAGGAAAAACATCGCTAGCCACATTAATTGCAGAGGAACGCAATGCAAAATTAATTCTCGAAGAGTTTGAGGATAATAGCTTTCTGCCAAAATTTTATAAAGACCCCGACAGGTTTGCCTTTCCTTTGGAGCTATCATTCCTTGCCGAAAGATATCAGCAGTTAAAGGATAGCCTTGGTGCTAAAGATTTATTCAAGAACTTTACCATTGCCGATTATTTCATTAATAAATCGCTTATTTTCTCTCGAAAAACCTTGCAAAGTGATGAATTTAGGTTATATAATACTCTATTCGAAATAATAAATCAAAGCCTGATAAAACCTGATCTTTTGGTTTACCTATATGCCAATGTGGGTAATCTACAAAGCAATATACGCAAAAGAGGACGAGAATATGAGCAGGAGATTGAGGATAATTATTTAGAAAAAATTCAAGAGAGTTATTTTGAGTTTATAAAACAGCAGACGAACCTCAGAATTTTGATTATTGACACCAATAATCTTGATTTTGTGAATAATAAGGACGATTATAGATATATATCAGATTTAATTTTTAGGGATTATGAAATTGGAATTCATAGAATAAAGGCTAGAGATGAAGAATAAGGTAATTTATAAGGATGCCGATGTTTGGTATTTGAATCGTAAAACTAAAGCTAAGGAAAACGATACTGGCATTAAAAGTATTAAGCAAAGCGATATTGATTACGACAACTATATAGCTATTTATAAGGCCATTGGCGGCACTTATGATTGGTCGGGGCGATTGATTATTAGCAAAGAGGAAACTCTAGAAATATTGAATAAAAATACCACCGAAATTTACTATAACTATATAAATGATGAGCTAATTGGCTATTTTGAGTTTGATTTCTCTGATAATGCTGAGATAATTTATTTTGGTCTTATGCCAAATAGCATCAGCAAAGGACTTGGCAAAAAGATGATGGATAATGCTTTGGATATTCTTAAATCAAAGAATATTGATACAATTATGCTACACACCTGCTCACTTGATCATGAAAATGCTTTGAGATTTTATAAGAAATGTGGGTTTGAGGTATTTTATGAGAAAATTGAAGCTCAGGCGATAATTACTTAATTTACATTAAAAGCCATCGCTTCTCCCTTGCTTATTCATTTTTGTCTTGATACAAAAACGAATCAAAAAAATCAAGAGCGAAAAATCGCCCCCGCGCTCTTCCCAATTGATTTATTTTCAACTAAAGTAGGTAATCAATGACCTTAGCTTGGTTCAAATTCATTAGTTATTTAAAGAGAGAATTTTGTATAGGATTTATTCAATTGTCATTAATTACAAACGTAAACGCCTTTATAGAAAATAATATCAATTGTAAATTCACACCCAAGCTCCCCCGCTTTTCGCTCAAGGCCAAGGCTTGATACGCTAGCTACTGCAATGATACGGGGAAAAGTCAAATACCTGCCCCTTAATCATGAGCTTTGATATTTTATAAACAGTGTGGGTTTGAAATTTATAAAGAGACGATTGAAACTCAAGCTATTATTACTTAATTTACATTAAAAGCCATCGCTTCTCCCTTGCTTATTCATTTTTGTCTTGATAAAAAAACACCATCCTTAAGGACTTATCTTTAAAATAATATTCGATTGGAAGCGTCATACTGAGTGATTTTTCCTTAGAAAAATTGTACCGAAGTAAGACGATTACAATCGCATAGCAATCCTTTCACCCATTTTAACCTCAGTTTCCAAACCATTAATGGTGTTTTGCAATAAATCCTTATCAATGGCAATAGCTCCTTTTTCAAAAAACAAAACTACGGTAGAGCCGCCAAATTTAAAATAGCCTCGCTCCTCGCCTTTCATAACCTGATTATCGGCATAGGTATTTATCATGCTACCAACCATTGTTGCAGCCACTTCCGACATTATCACTTTCCCAAATTGCTTGGTATTTATTTCACAAACAGATCTTTTATTTAGGCAAATTAACTCAACCTTTTTGCGCAAGGCGATTGGCGAAACTGAATAATAATCGCCATTGATAATACTATCGAAAATAATCTCTCCATTTACAGGAAAATGATATCGGTGATAATCTGTAGGACAAAGCCTTATAATCATAAAGCTACCATCCTTATAACGAGCAGCAAGTTCAGCGTTTTGCAAGAACTCCTCAACATTAAACCTATAGCCTTTTACAATAAAATCTTGATTATGAATATCGGCAATTGCCAATATTTTGCCATCAGCAGGCGAAACCACCACATTATAGTTGATGTCTATTGGGCGTGCATCTTTCTTAAGCTTACGGTAGAAAAAATCATTAAAATTATCGAATTCCTGCTTTTGGCAGATACTTAAATCAATATTATAAGTCTCGACAAAGCCCGCAATTTTATCTTTAGAGCTAGGCTTATCCATCTGAGCACCATATATATCCGAAAGGAACTTACGCTTAACAATAGTAGCCGTAGTTACTCTACCAACAGGATTATTATATAGCCAAGCAAGCCATGCCTCACCATATACCTTTTCTGTTTTCACCTGAGAATCCTGCCTATCAACATATTGAATAGCAATATTTTCACCACTAGGCAATAAAGCCACAATAAGAATAATAATAAAACTAGCTAATAGAACTTTATATCGTATATTTGTTTTCATAATTAAGGATTTATAAACGCAAAAATACGAATAATGCAGTTTGAATTAGAAGGTAAAGAGTATATAGAATTAAACCGATTGTTAAAGTTCCTAAACATGGCCGAAAGTGGCGGTCAGGCAAATATGTTTATCACCGATGGTGAGGTAATCGTAAACAATACCACAGAGACCCGCAAACGTAAGAAACTACGCAATGGAGATGTTGTGGAGTTTGGTGGTGAGGTGATTGAGGTTGTGGAGTAAACACACATAGAAACACAACAGCCATGAATATAAAACCAATAAAAACAGAAGCAGATTACTATAAAGCACTGGAAAGGCTTGAGCTAATATTAATAGGTTGATAATTAATAATATTGAGGTGAAAAAGTTATTCATAGTGCACTCCATGTTGTTTTTTTTGTTTAGCAAATTAAATTAATTTAACTTTGAAAAAAGAAATAAGGACAGATTATCATTCATTGAAAAATTTCCAATTAACAAACTACAAAACTTAACTATTGATCAATTTGTGCAAGGAAGTGATAAGGATAGTTTCTGTTATTGGCTAGAGTTTAAGAAAATAGGATTTGGAATTGGTGGAGGTAATGCTTCAAAGTTTGGTGTTTATAGAACAGAGAAAAATAATGAATATTTATATGTTTTTGGTTATGGTAAAAGTAGACAATTTCTTAAAAAAGATGAAGCCCTACCAATATACAAGGATATATTAAATAAAATCATTATTGCCATTGAATACACCAAAAATGGACAAATTGAGAAAATAAAAGAACTTGATATTCCCATGTGGAATATGGTTATTCAGAAAATCCTCTCTATATACTATCCTGAAAGTTTTCTTACTATAGGTGCATCTGATGTATTAATTAATTGTGCCAATGAATTAGAACTAGATAATATTGAATTAATTCGTGAAAACTCTATTCAGATTAGTCATGAGTGCAAAAGCAAATTAAGTAATTCATTACCGTTTAATAAATGGTCTTATGAAAAAATAGGAACTTTTATTTGGGATTTTTTTGAAGGAGAAAATAGAAAAAAATCTAGTAAACCTTCTAAGCAATACTGGTTATATTCTCCAGGTACAGAAGCCCGAAAATGGAATGAATTCTACATAGAAGGCATTATGGGGCTTGGCTGGGATGAGATTGGTGATTTAACTCAATATAAAAGTAGAGACGATATAAAAAAAGCCCTAGTTGATTCTTATGGTGGAGTTGGATCAAAAAAGAATGATGTATCTGCTAATGATGATTTTATTAATAAAATTAATATTGGTGATATAATTATTATTAAAAAAGGTAAAACTGAACTTCTTGGATATGGAATAGTTGATTCAGATTATTATTATTCCAATGATTATAATGAATATAAAAAAATAAGAAAAATAGATTGGAAACTAAAAGGCAGTTGGAAAATAGATTACAATTTAGTCACTAAAACATTAACTGATATTACAAAATATAAAGCTAAAGATTCTAATTATAACACCTTTTACGAACAGCTAATGGAAATCATGACTGACAAAAATCATAACAACTTTGAGAAAAAACTAGCTAAATTTGACAAAAAAGAATTAGAAGATTATTTTAAATTTTTAAGAGAAATAATTAATAATTTTGATTTAAAGTATGGTGATAAGAGATTAGTTTAT
>NIUZ01000023.1 GCA_002254285.1 Bacteroidetes bacterium 4572_112
ACCATGCATACTCACATACCTGCTAGTACGTACACCTATTGCTGAAATCTTGCGTGCTTTGCCAGCAGTATTTGGCTCTATCCATACGCCAGTAGCGCCATCAAGTAGTTCACCTTTTATTCCGTAATGCTTAAGTGTATTTATGATTGCTTGCTCTAGGTTTTCTATGTAATTCCTCACTCCCATACCAAAAGCCTCTATATCCAAAATAGGATACCCAACTATTTGTCCAGGTCCGTGATAGGTGATATCACCACCACGGTTGGTCTTATAAAAGCTCGCATTTTTTGCCTTTAATTCTATGCCCGAGATAAGCATATTTTGCTCTTCACCACTTTTCCCTAATGTGTATACATGCGGATGCTCACAAAAGAATAAATTATATTCCAAAGGAACTTTATTCTCTTTGTCAGCAGATTGATTATCAAGTTTTTCGGCAATGGTTTTTTTGAAAATTTCTTCCTGAAAATCCCATGCTTCCTTATAATCAATTATACCCAAGTCAGTGTATTTTACATTTATCGACATTATATCTTGTATTAAAATTGATTCGCAAATATACTCCTAAAAGCAATGAGTAGACTCCCTATATTTGTATGAATTTTTCGTAAAATATTGTCCTTTTATCAAATTTTCAACATCACTTTTAATTAAGTGATTTACTATAATTTGTAAATATAATTATATGCATTATTTCCTCGCAGGTAGTCAGCAAGGCCGAGCAATCCATCGGTTAAATATTTAACCTTATAGCCTTTTGTTTTTAAATATGTCATGGCAATAATTGCTCTATCCTTATGTGGACAAGCAGTTACAATAATCTTTGATTTGTCGAGTTTATCAAGGTTTTTTGGTAATAATGGTAAGGGAATACTTATGGCAATGGGCATATTCCACGATTTATATTCTTCCTCAAAACGAATATCTACCAATATAGCCTTATCATCATTGAGTAATTCCACCAATTGAGCACTTTTTATTTTCATATCAATTCGCGACTCATAATCATAATTAAGAAGATATTCTTCCAACGAAATATCTTTAAGCTCACTTTTATTTTGTGCGTTTGCACATGAGCTCATTAGGCTAAATATGCTTATTAGCAATATAGTAAGTTGCAGTTTTGTATGTGTAAAATTTGTCATATTTGCTTAGTTTTTTTGATGAAAGATTATTAGAGTTTAATTATTTTTCTGGAGAGAGTATTTTTATCAGCATCAGTCATTTTTATGATATATACACCTTTACTTAGGCTTTTAAGATTTATTTTACCATTTGCATTAAGCTTTTGTGTGAGTATCAGTGAGCCTTCAATATTGTAAATTTTAATAATAGAATCGGGGCTAATATTTTTGTTATCAATATTAATAAAGTCGGTAAAAGGATTTGGGAAAACAGAAATAACATCTTCCTTATTTGCTTTACTTATGCTGCTAATAAGAGGGTTGAAAAGCCAAATATATGCATTGGGGAATTCTCGTCGCCAATACCATTCGCTGTGCTGTCCGTCGCTATGGGTAACATACTTTATTTCTGAATTGGTGAAGCCCGCATTCAATAATGTACTTTTCATTTGACTTAATTTAGGAATCATGCTACTGCTTTCTTGAGTTCCAGCCATTAGGTAAAACTGCATATCATACTGTTTACCTTTATTTTGCACATGAGTAAATACACTATCAGAAAACCAGAACGAAGGTGAAAAAACTCCCACTTTGCTAAAAATATCCTGATGTTCCAAAGCTGCATAAAAAGAAATTAATGCACCCATTGAGCTTCCCATTATTCCAGTATTCTCTCGATCGCTTAAGGTTCTGTAATTTGAATCTATATGTGGTTTCAGAGTATTTATAATAAAATTGGTGTATTGCTCGCCTTCACCGCCACCGTATTGAGCATTTATCCAAGGCGAATATTCATCTAATCTAGAGCCGCCGCCATTATCAATTCCAACTACAATTATTCCGCTATCACCATTATCAAATAGGGTGTTTAAGGATTCGTCAACTTCCCATTCGCCAGAAAAACTTGTGTTTACATCAAAAAGATTCTGCCCATCTTGCATATACATTACAGGGAAGCTGTCGGTAGTGCTGTCGTAATTTTTTGGTACATAAATCCAAATTCTACGATTACGACCAAGCTCGGGTATATAAAAATTAGCATCCAATATGCTAACATTATCGGCACGAGTTCCAGTGCTACTTCCACCATCTTTCCATCCTGCAATGGATAGGTCAATAGTTTGCTGTCCGCCAGAATAATTATAAGTTCTATTGCCAATTTCGCCACCCGAGGAGCTGCCTTCTACCGAAGCCCAATCGCCACGAGTAAACTTAAATTCCATATTGCCCAAAGCAGGGCTAAATGTTATTTGATATGTGCCATCAGAATTATCTGAGAGTATATAATTATTGTCACCAGAGCTCCAATTATTAAAATTGCCAGCAATATATAAGTCAGCACCCATTGGCGTATTGCTTGGTACTGATGTAATATTTATTGTCAGTTGGCCAATTGATAATACTGTTTGTAGCATTATCAATACTATGGTAATCGCTTTTATTGCTCCCATTTTATCAGTTTAGATTAATTGATATCTTAATAGAGAAAGAATAATAATGATTAATGGAATAACCTTTTTATTTCCAACATTCCAAAACTACAAATCGGTTACTTTCAGCAACGAAATTTGTTTTTTCGAAAATGCTCTTTAAAAATGGATTATAATTTAGGTGACGATTATAAACTAATATAAATCGGCCTCCGCTTTTGAGTGAAGAATGTGCTTTGCGAAATAAATTCAGTGATATTTCGGTATTCTCTTCGTGCTCAAAATGAAAAGGAGGATTGCTTACAATCATATCCATTGATTCGGCCTCTATGGATTCCATATTTGCATCATAATAGAAGTGAATATTGTCACCCTGTAGGTTAAGTTTAGATGATTCTATTGCTAGTATTGAGTCTTCAACAAGGTGTAAATGAGGTGTTTGCCATTTATTATTCTTGTACTTATCAATAATGTGATTTGCTATCACACCATTGCCTGATGCCAAATCCATAATTTGTAATTCACTTTTAAATAGAGGTAAATTCTCAAGTAAGTATCTAGTAGCAATATCTATTTTTGAAGAAGCAAATACGCCATAATATTGCTTTAAACTAAGCTTATCATTTATTTTCACATTATTAATTAGCTCATGCTTTTCAAAAGATTTTTTGCCTTTCATAATAATTAATCGAGCTTTCTTTTTGGCTTTTGATTGCTCAACATTCTCAAAATATTCTTCAGAAATTTCTACCATCTGCTTATTAAAATACTTGGTCATAAATGCTGCCGTAATTTCAATATCATCAGTACTATTTTCGCAAATTTGTTCTAAATATAATCGGTAAAGTTCCATTGACTTAGGAACCTTAATAATTGCTTGCTCTACCTTATTTGGAAAAGAATCGAAAGGGCTCACAAAACTATCTTCTGTGGCAGAAAGCTCATTTTCTTCTAGGTTATAATTAAGTGCAAGCTCCTGACTTTTGAATGCAACTACCGAAATAGGTTTCATGTGATTTAAGTTACATGATAGGTAGCCAAATCTGTCGTTAGTGATTGCAAGAACAGTATTATCATTTGCTTGGAAATTTTCCATTATAAGCTCATCTGCAGCATTCCATGCTTGCAAAGATTTATTTTTTGTTAAGGGAAAGCGAATTATTTTCATTGAATAAGATTTTAGGATTATTTAGTGCCAGCAAGAAAACTCTACAAAGTTAAAATTGTATCTTTTGGTGATATTTTGACCTTTTCAACTCACTGATGCTTAGGCATCACCTCGTTTCAAAAAATCAAAATCTCATCCAAAATCTGTCATTTTATAAAATTTGACAGTTTTCGTGCAGACACTATTAAAAAAAAATAGTCATTAATTATTAGATCTAATGACTATTCTCTCATAAGATTGAGGTCAGTTCTTAAAGTTTAGCCTTAAGCTTTTCTCTAATTATATTGTAAATTTCGGTAGCAGCAACACGCTCCTGAACCATAGTATCTCTATCGCGAATAGTAACAGTATTGTCCTCTAAAGTTTGATGATCAATAGTTATGCAGTAAGGAGTTCCAATGGCATCTTGTCGGCGGTAACGCTTTCCGATAGCATCTTTTTCGTCATACTGGCAAATATAGTCTTGCTTAAGCTCAGCCATAATCTCGCGAGCTTTCTCTGGCAAACCATCCTTCTTAGTAAGAGGGAAAATAGCCGCTTTAATAGGAGCTAATACCGGTGGAAATTTCATTACTAATCTCTCACTTCCGTCTTCTAGCTTCTCCTCAGTATAAGATGTTGTAAGTATAGAAAGGAACATTCTGTCAAGCCCAATTGAAGTTTCTACAACATAAGGTACGTAGCTTTTTCCTAGCTCAGGATCAAAGTATTGCAATTTCTTACCCGAAAACTCTTGATGAGCCGATAAGTCAAAATCGGTACGGCTATGAATTCCTTCAAGCTCTTTGAAACCCATTGGGAATTTAAACTCAATATCAGAAGCAGCATTTGCATAGTGAGCAAGCTTCTCGTGATCGTGAAAACGGTAATTGTCTTCAGAAATGCCAAGGCTCTTATGCCAATCGATACGTTTTTGTTTCCAATACTCAAACCATTTTAGCTCTTCGCCTGGGCGTACAAAAAATTGCATTTCCATTTGTTCAAACTCACGCATACGGAAGATAAACTGACGAGCAACTATCTCATTTCTGAAAGCTTTACCAATCTGTGCTATTCCGAAAGGGATTTTCATTCTACCAGTTTTTTGAACATTTAGGTAGTTTACAAAAATTCCTTGAGCAGTCTCAGGGCGTAAAAATATTTCGTTAGACTCATCACTTACAGAACCAATTTGAGTGCTAAACATAAGGTTAAACTGACGTACATCAGTCCAATCTTTAGAGCCAGAAAGTGGGCATGTTATCCCCAAATCTTCAATAAGGGTTCTTATATCGTCAAGCTTTTCAGCTTCCATTGCACCATAAAGCCTCTTGCTTATTTCGTCAATTTTTGCTTGTCGCTCTTTTACTCTGCCATTAGTAGAGCGAAATTCGGCTTCGTCAAAACTATCACCAAAGCGTTTTTTAGCCTTCTCAACATCCTTGTTTATCTTGCCCTCTATCTTAGCCATAAAGTCCTCAACAAGCACATCTGCACGGTAGCGCTTTTTGCTATCTTTATTGTCAATCATAGGATCGTTGAAAGCTCCAACATGACCCGATGCCTTCCAAACAGTAGGATGCATAAATATTGCAGTGTCAATACCAACAATATTTTCATTCATTTGAACCATAGCTTTCCACCAATAATCCTTAATATTTTTTTTCAGCTCTACGCCATTTTGAGCATAGTCGTAAACAGCACTAAGTCCATCATATATTTCACTTGATTGAAAAACAAAGCCATACTCCTTAGAGTGGGCTATTATTTTCTTAAATTTATCGTCGTTATTCTTCATCTTGCAAAAATAAGAAAAATGAGCTTTGGGTTTTTGAAGAAAAAAGGAGAATTTTTTTTAATTAATTTTTGTTATATTCGCATATACTAAATACGAAACCCATGAGAATTTTTACAATTATACTTTTAATAATAATTTCACAGTTCAGTTATTCGCAAACGCGACCTAAAATTGGTTTGGTATTGAGTGGTGGTGGAGCAAAAGGTAGTGCCCATGTTGGCGCTTTAAGGTTCTTAGAAAGCAAGGGGATTAAACCAGATTATATTGCTGGAACCAGTGTTGGAGCTATGATTGGCGGACTTTATGCAATGGGTTATACCGTGGATGAGCTCGAAGATATTATAGTAAATACAGATTGGGATTTTCTTCAGAAGGATGAAATTAATAGAAGAAACTTACTTATTGGTCAAGGTGGAAAAAATAAAAACTCCATAGTATCACTTCCAATAGATGCGTTCAAGCCTGTTCTTTCATCGGGTCTTTATGCCGGACAAAACCTTATGACTTTTCTAGGTGTACTTTCTCGTAAATATGATAAAGATGTAAATTTTGATAGCCTTATGATTCCATTTAGGTGCGTGGCAACTAACTTAGAAACCGGAAAGCCAACAGTATTTGATCATGGAAACTTAGCAAAAAGCATTAGGAGTAGTATGACTATTCCAACAATTTTAACTCCTTACGAAATAGAAGGTGAGCTATATGTTGATGGTGGCTTGGTAAATAATTTTCCTACTAATGTAGTAAAGGAAATGGGCGCTGATATTATTATTGGGGTTGATGTTGGGGCGGTGCTTTACAAAAAAGAGGAACTAAAAACTGTAATGCAAATTCTGGATCAGTCGTCGAGTTTCTTTGGGGCAATGGTTTCTAAGGAAAATAAAAAACTATGCGATATTTATATTCGACCTGATATTGATGGTATTAGTGCTCTAGATTTTTCTGTTGCACCATTAATTGTTGATAGAGGAATGGTAGCTGCCCAGAATGAAGAAGGAAAGATAGATTCTATTTTTGGCAAGTATAATCTTGTACCAATTATTGATAGACCAAATTATATTGATACTAATATTATTATGATTGATTCTTTAGTTATTAATACAAACATAAGTTCTGCACGAAAACATAATTCTGCAATGAATCTTATTTTAGGAAAACTTGATATAGAAACTCCTGCAATATTAACTGTTGATGAGTTACAGAATAAGATTAATAAATTATATGGCTCACGCTATTTTCAAGATATAGTAGTAAGCTTTGAGCAAAAAGACACAAGTTATATACTTAATGTAAGTGCTCATGAGCAAACAGAGTCTGAGTTTTATATGGGTGCTCGCTATGATAATATTTATGGAATTGACCTTGCAATAGGGGCTAACTTTAGAAATAATCTCATATATGGCTCCTTATTAGAATTTAAACTCGTGGCTGGTCAAAGCCCACAAGCAAAAATAAGATATACTACTGATAGGGGAAGGCGCCTAGGTTTTGGTTCTTCATTGGAGTATAATGATTTTATGGTAAACGATTATAATGACGGATCCGTTTACTTAGAGTTTACGTACCGCCGATTATTCTGGGATGCTTTTATTCACTCATATATAGGTGATTATTCTCGTTTAATACTTGGTGCAGAAGCCTCTATTTTTGGGCTTACTTCTACAACGCAGGTTATTGGCTTTGAGGGGTTGAAACAGAAGAATCTTAGTGTATATGGAGCTTATGTTGCTGATTCTTGGGATGATGGCTATTTCCCAAATAAAGGAACTAAATTTAAGTTAAGGGGCGATGGAATAGTAAATGAAGATGGATCCTTAATGTATACATTATGGGGTCGTAGTAATACCATTATCCCAATTTCTAAGCGTTTTGTTTTCAAAGTGGATGCTTTTATGGGCATTGGTAGCAAAGCAGTAGGCTCAACCTTATATTCATACTATATAGGAGGAATGGGTAGGAATAAGATTCAATGGTATACTCCATTCCCTGGTTTGCATTTTCTTGAATACGGTAGTAGTAATACGGCAACAATTAGCGTTGGACCTCGTTGGAATTTTGCGAAAAATCAGTATTTAACTTATAATTTTGCCTTTGCAGTTCAGGATTATTTTACTGAGCATCTTATTACACCAGAATACACCTATTCGGGCATGAGCCTTGCTTATGGGTTCAAAAGTATGTTTGGCCCAATTGAAGCAGCTGTGGATGTATCTTTGAATAGTCCCTATGCAAGTTTTTATGTAAGCTTAGGTTTTTGGCTATAGTTAATGCAAATGAGGTAAATAGTTATTTTTTATTAAGCCAGAATAGCTATAAAAACCAAAATTGTGAAAGCCCATTTTTTTAGAAATACTAATTTTCTTATTTATTTGATGTACGCTGTATTTGCCGTTGTCAATCCATGCGCGTAATATAATAGTTGTTTTTTCTTTACTTACTTCCTTAATATCCTGTAATACAGTTTTGAAACTGTCTTCAGAAGTACTATAAGCCATCACATATACTTTATCTATATAGTTATCACTAATCCACTGTTTCCAGTTTTGTGAAAATCTATTAATAGCCTTATGTTGATTTCCGAAGACTGCAGCAGAAAGCTGTAAGTCAGGGTTTATGTTTTTAAGCATTATAAAAGCCTTATTTACAAAGCTATTGATTTGGCTCTGTTTCCATTTTTCGAAATCATTATAGTTTGACCTTTCAAAATTAGTCATTGCCACAGGATTATAGCCATATAAAGAATCGGGGTAGCGAATATAATCCATTTGAATTCCGTCTACATCATAATTACTTGCAATGTCCTGTAGAATATTTAAGGTGTATTTTTGCACAGCATGCACTCCTGGGTCTAAAAATGCTCCTTCATGGGAGTTATAAGCCATAGCTTTGCCCTGCTGATTATATGTTAGCCAGTCCTTATGTTTATAATATACATGATTACTATTTATCTTGCTCAAATCATGTGGTGTAATTACAAAAATAGGAACCCAAGCATGAATTTCAATATTTTTAGATTTGGCTTTATAGATAGCGTATTTAAGTGGGTCGAAATTAGATTGAGCAAGAATATAACATCTTTCTTCATTATTGGTATATGTAGAGTCGGTAAGGTTAGGAAAGTATAAAGCATCGCCTCTATATCTTACTTGTAGAAATAATTTGTTGAACTTATATTTATGAGCATCATTAATAATATTGTTTATTTTTTCGGGAGTGCTACTGCTCCAAATAGTTGCCCACATTGCTCTATCTTGTGATATAGAAGATATGCTAATTAGTGTAAATAATACTGTAATAATTAAGATTCTCAATGTTTGCTCTTTATGGTGGTTTATAATTCTTGCGGCTGCAAATATATATTAATTTAGGTGAAATAAAAATGCTCTAAAAAACGAAAGGACAAACGGGGAGTTTGTCCTTTCTAATACTAAAATCACAGATTAATATTGGCCGTAAGGGAAAAGTGTGAACGACCAATAAAATGACAGGATAAACCTGCCTTATTCACTAATTAACTAACAGCGCAAAAGTAATACTTTTTATAGTACAAATATTGTTTGCGAAGCAATAAATTATTAATTTCTGTTAAATAAAAAAAGCCTTTAAAACATATGCTTTAAAGGCTAATTGTATCATTTCTAATGATGATTTACTTTGCTTCAGGAGCGTTAGGTTTTTTGATTTCTAAAACCTCTTGCTTAGCTGGTGCAGTTTCTTCAGTTGCAACTTTTTCAGCATCTACTGCTTCAATTTCTTTAACAGCATTTGCTTCTTTTGTTTCAGTAGCCATTTTTGATTCTGCTGCTTCAGGAGCAGTAGCGTCTTCAGCTTTAACAACCTCAGCTGTTTCTGTAACTTCTGCTTCAACAGTCTCTTCTACTGTAGCTTCTGGTGCAACAACTTCTGCAGCTTCTGTTCCCTCAGTAGCTTGCTCTTCTGTTGCTGTGTTATTACATGCAGTAAAAGTTAATACAGCAAATAACATTAATGCTAATTTAAATAAATTCTTCATGATGTTAATGTTTTAAATTGGTAACTTTGTATATTATATTTCTAAGAAGATCTTAATATTATTTGTATTAAAGAATGGTCTTATTGATATAATTTGAATTATTTGCAAATATGATAAATATTAACATACAAATGCAAAAAAATGTTAAATTTTAATTATGGAGCATAATTATCATATAATCAGCATAAAAAGATATGTATTAGCATAGATTATAAACAATAATTGATGAACTTAGAAATAAATAATTGGCGTAAAAGCTTGGAAAATCCTAAAGGAATGGAGGCTCAATTGAAAATGTCTCCTAAATTAAGGGCTTCGGATATAGAGCAATTTAGAAATAAAGATAAAGCGACTAAGAGTGCTGTTTTAATTCTGATTTTTGAGCGAAATCAGGAATTATTTATTCTGCTAACAAAGCGCTCGTCAAAATTAAGAAAGCATGGTGGCCAAATTTCATTCCCTGGGGGTAAAAAAGATGATGAGGATACTGATTTAGTATATACTGCTTTGCGTGAGGCAGAAGAGGAGATAGGTTTGAAATCACAAGTAGAGGTTATTGGAGAGTTAACTCCTTTACTAATTCCAATTACAAATTTCTGTGTGCACCAATTTGTTGCATTTATTCCTCAGCTGCCAATATTAGAATTTAATAATCAAGAGGTAGAAAAAATAATGGAGGTATCGTTATCAGATCTTAGAAATAAGAATAATATTAAGTATGGTAAATTTGGTAAAACGAGCTCTGGGCGTCTGGTTGAAGCCCCCTATTATGACTTGGATGGTGAAAAAATATGGGGTGCCACCGCAATGATGATTAATGAATTAATAGAAACTCTATTTTAAGAAACTTCATTCTTCATCCTTCACTTAAAGCCTATACTTCTCTCTTCACCAGTTTCATTAAAAAAGAATAGACTTCAGTTTTTTCGTCTTCTGGTCGCTCAACTTCTTTAAGTAATTTTTTTGCTTCCAAGTATAGCTCATTAATTTTAGCTTCAGTAATTTGCAGTATATTAAGAGTGTCATATATCGCTAGTACTTTTGCTACTTTCTCCTTTTTGTTTTCAAGAGCAAAAGCTTTGTCCAAGGCTGTTTTAGTATCAGTATCAGCTAATTGATAAGCTTTTAAATAAAGGTAGGTTTTTTTGTCAGTAACAATATCATTTCCAATTGGTTTGCCAAAAGTTTCTTCATTACCAAAGGCATCAAGGAAATCATCGCGTAGCTGAAAAGCAAGACCGATTAATATTCCAAAATCATAAATCCTTTGGTGCTCTACCTTAGGTGCGCCTGCTGCAATAGCTCCGATTTTTAGTGCCGCAGCAATTAAAACAGCAGTTTTCAAACGAATCATTTCCATATAATCTTCAATGGTGGTATAGCCTTGAGTTTCGAAATTCATATCGTATTGCTGACCTTCGCATACTTCGCGAGCAGTTTGGTTAAATACCCTAAGAGTGTCAATTAGGTATTCAGGTTTTGTTTCGGTAACATATTCATAAGCAACAACAAACATGGTGTCGCCAGAAAGAATTGCTGTATTTGAATCCCATTTTTGATATACCGATGGCATACCTCTACGTAATGGCGATTCGTCCATAATATCGTCATGCAATAAAGTAAAATTATGGAAAATCTCTAAACCAATGGCAGCATTCTTTACCTCATTAAGATCACCCCCGTATAAAGCACAAGACATAAAGCTTAAAAGTGGACGCAAACGTTTGCCCCCTTGCGATAGAGAGTATTGTATTGGCTCGTATAATTCCTTTGGATTACTCATATAATTACGAGTATCAAATAGTTCAGCTATCTTATGTTGTAATTCCTTTATAGTATTCATTCTGCATGTATTTAGAAGCACAAATATACAGTTTTATATGAATAAATAGTTTATTTGATTTGTATTTTTTTTTGATGGGCTATATGCCTATTATTTATCTAATACATTTACGATAGTATGTAGATTCATCATTATTTATGATAGATAAATTTACGACTTATGTATTGATGTGAATTATAAGGAATATGAAACGAACATGACAAAATTTAATCTTATTTTGACCCACAGGGACATGATTAAAATTTTGTTCCCGATAGCTATCGGGGTCACCGAATTAATAAATTTTAAACATATGAAACGAGCATGACAAAATAATTATTTAACTCACAATAGAATGATTATTTTTTTCATGCGACCACATATGGCCGCTAAAAATATAAACATATGAAACGATTATATTGATATTGTAATAAGTGATTTGGGTTTTAGTTGGATTGTTATAAAAAAAATCTTAATATTTAAGATAACTGTTATTTATTTTCAAAAATATTCATAATTATCAACTATATTTGCATATCACTTTAAAGTCACTAATTATATTTTTGATAGATGAAACACATTAAATTTTTATTTTTAGCATTATTAATCATTGGAGTTTCTAGTAATACATTTGCAGGCAATAAATATGGTGTTCGTGCTGGATGGCAGACTTCGAACCTATCAATAGGTAATTTCAATAACTTAAATACTTTTTATTTAGGAGTTTTTAAGGAGCAAAAGATTATTCCATTCTTTCGTTTTGGTGGTGGGCTTGAATATCAGCAATCGGGTGCCGAATTCGATGCTAAAAATATACTTAAGATGCATTACATTAGTATCCCATTATACTTAAAAGTAAAATTAGGGCCATTATATGCTTTAGGTGGAGGTGCTCCTTCTTTTAAAGTAGGTGAATCATGGAAGATAGAAGATATACATGAAGAATATAAAAAATTAGCAGAATTGAATACATTCGATTTCCCTGTTTTTGCTGGCCTGGGAATTAATATATTAATATTACGAATAGAAGCTCGTTACTATTGGGGAACAATGGAAATTGGCGAAGGCTCTGTTACTGCTGGCACAAAGAATCAATACTTTCAGCTAGGTTTAGGCATAGCGATTTAATGATTACGTAGTAGTATATTAATCACAAAATTCAGGAAATATGAAATGAACATGACAAAATTTAATCTTATTTTGACCCACAGGGCAATGATTAAAATTTTGTTCCCGATAGCTATCGGGGTCACCGAATTAATAAATTTCAAACATATGAAACAAATCAAACTTTTATTTTTAGTATTATTGATTATTGGAATTTCTAGCGAAACATTTGCTGGTGATAAATTTGGTATTCGTGTTGGATGGCAATATTCTAACTTATATGATGGATCCTCCACATTGGGTGATGATGCATTAAATTCATTTTATTTAGGAGTATTTAAAGAGAAGAAGATAATTCCTTTTTTAAGACTTGGTGGAGGTGTAGAATATTCTCAAGTAGGAGTGTCTATGAGTGGTAGCTCTGATAAAGTTAAATTTCATTATATGAGCCTTCCTATTTATGCAAAAGTAAAATTAGGACCAGTTTATGGACTATTAGGAGCAGCTCCAGCATTTAAAGTTGGTGAGAGTTGGGATGTTCAAGCCGGCGGAGCAGCTGCAGAAGAGTTGTTTGATGCCAACACATTTGATTTACCAATTTTTGCAGGAATAGGATTAAATATACTTGTTTTGCAAATTGAAGCACGCTATTATTGGGGAACAATGGAGCTTAGTGGAAATTCTGCTATGCCTGGTATAAAGAGCCAACAATTTCAATTAGGTTTAGGACTTACAATTTAGTATTAAAGAATAAACTCTTAATCATAAAAAGCAGAAAACTTGACTATATTAGGAAGGTTTTCTGCTTTTTTTGTGGTAAAAAAGGAGCTTATTAACATGTTTTTTAGTTTAATTATGCTTAAATATTTGGATTATAAACATTGTATAATCAGTAGATTAAATGATTAACTTAGGTTTGAGTTATTAACAAATAAATAAAAAAATATTTTTTCGAATAAAAGTATATTTAGTAAATAAAATGTTTGTACTTTTGCAGTCCTAAATTTATAAGGAGAAATAAGATGGCAAAGAAAAGTAAAGAAGCACGAGTTCAGGTAATTTTAGAGTGCACAGAGCATAAGGAAAGTGGTATGCCAGGTACTTCACGATATATTACTACAAAGAACCGTAAGAATACTCCAGATAGAATGGAGTTGAAAAAGTTTAACCCAATTTTGAAACGCATGACTATTCATCGCGAGATCAAATAATAAATTATAAGATATGGCTAAGAAAGTTGTTGCCTCCCTGCAAACAGGAGGAAAAAGTTATTCTAAAGTTATTCGTTCAGTTCGTTCAGAAAAGACTGGCGCATATACTTTCAAGGAAGAGGTTGTTCCTAACGATAAAGTAAAAGATCTTTTAGCTAAGAAATAATCGTTGGTTACAATGTAATGATATTGAGCTTTTTTCGTGTATTCGAGAAAAGCTTTTTTTTATTATTTTAGCGCACAAATAATTTACTATGGGAATTTTTGATATTTTTTCTAAGGAAAAGAAAAAGAAGCTTGATGAAGGCCTAGAGAAATCTAAGACTGGTATGTTTTCTAAAATCACTAAGGCTGTTGCTGGCAAGACTGTTGTTGACGACGAGGTGCTTGATGATTTGGAGGAAATTCTTGTGACTTCTGATGTTGGAGTTAGTACGACTCTGCAAATAATTAAAAATATTGAAGCCCGTGTTGCTAAGGATAAATATTTAGGAACGTCAGAATTAAACAGAATTCTTAAAGAAGAAGTTGCTGACCTACTTGATAAAAATAGTAATGACAGCCTTTTGGATTTTGATTTCCCAAAGCGCGATACTCCATATGTAATTATGGTGGTTGGTGTAAATGGTGTAGGTAAAACTACTACTATTGGTAAGCTTGCTCATCAGTTTAAGAAAGCAGGAAAGAATGTGGTGCTTGGTGCTGCTGATACTTTTCGTGCAGCGGCTGTGGATCAGCTTATTATTTGGTCCGAAAGAGTAGGAGTGCCTTGTATAAATCAAGGGATGGATGCCGATCCGGCTTCTGTTGCATTCGATACTCTTAAATCTGCCGTTAGTCAAAATGCTGATGTAGTGCTTATTGATACCGCTGGTCGCTTGCATAATAAGATAAACCTAATGAATGAGCTTTCTAAAATAAAGAGAGTAATGCAAAAGGTTATTCCTGATGCTCCTCACGAGGTATTGCTTGTACTTGATGGCTCTACTGGGCAAAATGCTGCCGAGCAAGCTCGTCAGTTTACTGCTGCTACCGATGTTAGTGCATTGGCAGTTACTAAACTTGATGGTACCGCTAAAGGCGGTGTTGTAATTGGTATTTCTGCCGAATTCAAAATTCCAGTAAAATATATTGGTATTGGTGAGGGTATTGAAGACTTACAATTGTTTGATAAGAACGAATTTGTAGATTCACTATTCGGATAAAAACTTAATTTATAGATATTAATATAGTTTCATTTTTGGGAATCGTTCACAATAATGAAACTTTTTTGGTTTTTATATAAAATTGATTGAAATGAAAACAAATACTCCAAAAAATCGTATAAATTTCATAACAATGGGCTGCTCAAAGAATCTTGTGGATTCGGAGAAAGTAATGGCACAATTGAAAATGAATAATCTTGAAGTCACTCACGAATCTGGCGAAATAGCCGATTATGTAGTAGTAAATACTTGTGGCTTTATTCAAGATAGTAAAGAGGAGAGCATTGAAATGATTATTGATTTGCTTGATAAAAAAGCAGAAGGCAAGATTAAGAAAGTCTATGTTATGGGCTGCCTTTCGGAAAGATATCTCGATGATTTGAAAAAAGAATTTGTGGATGTTGATGGTATATATGGCGTACACGATATGCAGCAAATTGTAGAGGACATTGGAGCTGATTATAAGAAAGAACTTATTGGCGAGCGTATGCTTACTACACCTAAACACTATGCCTACCTCAAAGTGTCAGAAGGTTGCGATCGTACTTGTGCTTTTTGTGCAATCCCAAATATTAGAGGTAAGAATGTATCTTTGAGTATTGAGGCTTTGGTAACAGAAACAATACAGCTTGCCAAAAAAGGAGTAAAAGAACTTATACTTATTGCGCAAGATCTTACTTATTACGGAGTAGATATTTATGGCAAAAAACGTCTTGGTGATTTGCTCAAAGAGCTAGTAAAGGTGGATGGTATTGAGTGGATTCGTTTGCATTATACATACCCAACACAATTTCCAGATGATGTGCTTGAGATGATGAAAAAGGAAGAGAAAATCTGTAACTATATGGATATTCCTTTGCAACATATCAACGATAGAATACTTACGTCGATGAAGCGTGGACATGGAGGTGATACTACTCGTAAACTTGTTGATAGATTTAGAAGTTATGTTCCAGATATCAATATTCGTACAACAATGATTGTTGGCTACCCTGGTGAAACTGAACAAGAATTTCAGGAATTATTAGACTTTATTAGCGAATATAAATTCGACAGACTGGGTGCTTTTACATATTCTCCAGAGGAAGATACTCCAGCTTTTGTGCTTGAGGATGACGTGCCTGAGGAAGTGAAAATGCAACGACTTAATGAATTGATGGATACTCAAGAGCAAATATCATTGGATAAAAATGAAGCTCGTATTGGTAATTCTTATAAAGTACTTATTGATAAGTATGAGAATGGTAATTATTACGGACGTACTCAGTATGATTCACCAGAGGTGGATAATGAAGTGATTATTAGTGATGAGCAAGAATTACAAATCGGGAACTTTTATCAGATAAAAATTCATGCTGCCGAAGCTTTTGATCTAATAGGGGAGCTTGAATAATTATTAGTTGTTAATGTTTAATTATTAATTGCTTATTTCCTGGCAATAAAAAGCGAAGCCTTTTCTTAATTAAGAAAAGGCTTCGCTTTTTTGTTTATAGTTTTTCAGTAAGCATGAATAGGTTGTTTACTCATCTTCCTCAATCACATTTTTAACTCTGCCCACTGTTCCATCGGTAAGCATTACCTTTATACCATGTGGATGAGAGGGTGATTTTGTGAGAAATTTCTTCACAATACCCTCAGTAAGTTCTCCACTTCGTTGGTCTTGTTTCTGAATAATTTCTACCAAATCTCCAATAGCAATATTGCTGCGTTTGTTTCCTAATTTCATAGTTGTTTTATCTATGGATAATTTACTGTTGGCATTTTCTTAAAGTTTTCTATTACTAATTCATACTTTTTATTTTTGAAAGTATATTTTAGTATAGCCTTGCCTTTGTATTCTACAACGGTTTTTGGAAGACCATTGTTTACTAACTCAAGCACATCACTACTATTTGGTATATAACGCATTGATGCATCAATATAAACAGTGTCGCCTTTTTGATAAGTCATACTTATCTGATTGTTATCTGTAAGTTTGTATACTTTAAACTCAACAGGTTCGGAGCCAACATACATATTTGTGAATGTTATTTTTGATGATGGTTTGTGAGCCACAAGTTTTATTTGATATTTAACTGATTTTCCAGATTCGCGTCGCCCAGCATTAAAATGCTGCACTGTAGCATCAACCTTGTCAAAAGGGATAGTAGCAAACCAACCAAAAAAGCATAATATAATTAGTGATAAAATTTTCATAGGTTTAAATTTATATATTTATGTTATTATTAGACTGAACGCATTGCCTCAACAGGGCTTAATCGTGATGCCATTACTGCAGGAATTAATCCTGCAACAAGGCCTATTAGTAGTGATACCATAATACCTAAAGTTATATTTCCTAAGGACATTATTAATGGAAAATCAAATCCATATGAAGCAATTGCAACGCCCGTGGAAACAATTATTAGGCCAAATAGTCCACCAAACAAAGATAAAAAAACAGACTCGAAAAGAAACTGAAAAAGAATAAAGAAATTCTTTGCTCCTAGAGCTTTTTGTATTCCAATCTGACTGGTTCTCTCGCGTACACTTACGAACATAATATTCGCAATTCCGAAACCACCAACCAATAAACTTAAGCCGCCAATTACCCAGCCAGCAATACTTATGGTCTTAAATAAACTATCAAAGTTTGTAATAATTGTGGATATTTCATTTAGTGCAAAATCATCATCTTGTGCAGGTTTAAGCCTATGCTCAGCTCTTAGTGCAGCCCTTATATCATCTTTTAGCCTGTCTGACGAAATGCCTTCTCGGGGAATTACCATAATTGTAGGGTCTAATCTGCCGGAGCGTAGATTTACTACATTTCTCGCGAAATTAACTGGAATTAAGGAAGTATTGTCATGCGATTTATTTAGCATATCCTTGCCTTCTTTTGCAAAAACACCAATAACATTAAGTTTCCTCCCAAGGATTTTTACCCGCTTGCCAATGGGGTTTATCCCTTTAAAAAGAACTTCGGCAATGCCATAACCGATTATTACTACAGGATGACCCGATGCCATTTCCAAAGAAGAAAAGTATCGCCCTTCATTTAGGTCAAAATCATTTATTTGTTTATAATCATAAGTAGATGCTACTAATTTACAGCTCTCAACTCTTTCGTTTTTAAAGGCAACAGATTTATTTGTGCTTGCAGTAAATGCTACATATTCTGCAGTTTTACTTCTCTTTTGAATAGCCTGCATATCCTTAATATTAGGCACTGGGCGTTGGTAAAACTTCCACCAAGGATAATCACCAAAAATCCATGGCCATTTTTGAACATAAACAACCTCGCTACCCAAACTATTAATTGAAGTTCGGATTTTACTTTCTAAAGAATCAATAAGTGTAAAAACAGTAATAACCGAAAATATACCTATTGTTATCCCCAATAAAGATAAAGCGGTTTGCAGTTTGTTAGACATTAGGCTTTGTACTGCAAAAACGAAACTCTCGTGTATTAATCTAAATATTACCATTAATTTGAGGGAATAAGTTTTACACTAGCTTTTACGGCTTGATGGTCTGAATATTTAAAGAATTGATTTAGGTTTTTTATGGAAACACCTTCAATATTTGGTGATAATAAAAAGAAATCGATAACAGTTGTAAGTGTTTCGCCTTTTGTATATGGTGTTGAATTTCTTCTGTCAGTTGGCTCGCTATTATCGTAAAACCAAGTCCATCCTTCGGGCATTAAATTCTCATCAATATAAAGTACGTTTTCCAAATCCATAGCATCTTCCGAAAAGTTATTCGTGAAATTTGGCGGAGATTGATTCCAATCAGCACCAACAATAATATAGTTCCCTTTTTCGTATTCTTTTAGCACAAAGCTTTTTATCATTTGCATCTGTGCTTTTCGTAATCCACCATCATCATATGCAGAATTGTGAGAATTTATAATCAACAATTCTTTTCCGGAGCTTAAATTATATCGGTTTACCATAAAGCACCTATTTAGCATAGCTAATGATTTTGGCCAAGCAAAATTTCCTTCATATGAATATCTAGTGGACTTTGTTGGAATTTTTCGGCTAAGAGTTTGAATCCCACTTAGAGTTCCTCCCATAGGTTTTGAAATAGGCAATGGTACAAATAATGCCTTATAATTATATGCAAATGTGGAATGGTGTCCTTTAAATAAATTCACAAAGCTCTCTCTCTGATTGGTATTATAAGATCGTCTTGATCCTTCATCAACTTCTTGTAGTAGCATAAAATCTACATATTCATTGTTTTTAAGATGACGTTTTACTCCATTAATGTTATTAATAACAACATCGTTCTCAGGGTAAACTTGTTTTCCGCCACCATAGAAAAAGTCCATTTCGGCATTCAATCCACAATAGCCAATATTCCATGTCATTAAATTTATTAATGCTGTATCAGAAATAATGTCTGCAGTATTATTCTCTTCTAAGACCTCAATTTTATCTGGATTATATGCTGTAATAGTGGCATATGTCAAAAATAATATGGGAAAAGAAATTATTATGGCTAATGCAATAAGGAAATATTTTACGATTTTATTCATGTCAGATAGAATTATATAATGTGATTTATTATTCAGAACAAAAATAATGAAGTTTATTATACCCTTTCTGTTTTTTATTGCTTGTTTTGGAATTAAAATATCAAAAAAACTTAGAACTTCAATTAACTTAATAATTCACGATTAACCGCACTTGCCGTTAGGCGTCAGACTGTCTAAAAAGCCCAATTTCTGCGTTATGCTACTTTTTGTAAATGCTCATATACCTTAGTATACTGCGCTTTACAAAAAAAAGCAGCAAGCCTTGAACTTGAACTTTTAAGCCACTCTGTATAGTTATTAGACAGACTGCCGTGTAACTAATAATTATCTTAGCCTTTTAACAATATCTTCCGCTGCTCGCATTGATGCTCCAGCTCCGCCAACAATTTTTATTAATTTGGAATAATCTTTTAGCATCTGTTCACGGCTTTCCCCTCCTTCTAGGGTTTTTAGTAATTCGGAACGTACTTGTGCTGTATTCATATCGTTCTGAATAAGTTCTACCACCGCAAGCTTATCGAGGATAAGGTTTACCAATGATATGTACTTTATATTTACTAAATTTTTAGCAATAACGTATGATACCGAATTTGCTTTATAACATACAACTTGAGGTATATTGAAAAGTGCAGTTTCTAGTGTAGCAGTTCCTGAGGTTACCATTGCCGACTCTGCTCGTGAGAGAATGGAATAGGTACTATCAAATTCTACAGGGTATTTTCTTTTCTTAAAAAAGCTTTCGTAATATTTAATATCAAAATTTGGAGCGCCTGCAATTACAAAGTTGTAATCGTCAATACTGTCAGCTACCTCAATCATAGTTGGCAATATTCGTTTTAGTTCCTGCTCTCTGCTGCCAGGTAATATGGCAATTAGCTTTTTGTTTTCAGAAATTATTTCTGGATTGTTATTCTTAAAATCCTCAATGGCATCCATCAATGGGTTGCCGATATACTCAACTTTATAATCGAATTTATTGAAGAAATCTACCTCAAAGGGGAGTATGCTATATAGTACATCAATGGATTTTTTAATTTTGAAAACACGCTTTTTCTTCCACGCCCATACTTTTGGTGAAATATAATAATATGTGCCAATTCCCAAAGATTTTACAAATGGAGCTACTCTTAAATTAAATCCAGGAAAGTCGATAAATATTACTGCATTAGGTTTAAAATCAGCTATCTGTTTCTTTATTATTTTGAAATTGTTTCTTATGGTGCCAAGGTTTGCAATTACTTCCAGAAAGCCCATAATAGCAAGCTCACTTATATGTTTCTGAGGTTTTTGTGAACTGGCTTCAGCCATTTTATCACCTCCCCAAAACATAAATTCGGCATCTTTATCGTAATGCTTAAGAGCATTTATTAAGTTGCTACCATGCAAATCGCCTGATGCTTCACCTGCTATAAGAAAGTATTTCATAAAATTTAAGTTTGTTTTATTCCCAAATAAATCGTGTATGGAAAAGACGATTAATTAGTCCATAAATTGTTGAAAGCGCCAAATAAAGTATATGCCAGTATAAATAAAAGTAATTAACATCACACCTCTGCCAGTTTTGTCGTAAGGGGCTTTATGTATGTATGTTGTAAATATAAGCATGTTCAGAAATACACTTACGAGTATTATATTATGCTCTGTAATTAATGGTATACCTTGTGTGTATTTTTCGCTTAATACTTTAACCAATGCTGAAAGAATTGAATAAACGATTGCTGGGGCTATTGATGCTAATACTCCCCCTAAAATAAAGGAGTCTTTCTTGAAAATATTCATTTTATATGTTTAGTTTAATGTTTTGATTAAAAATTCATCTAAGATTCAAACGATTTTAGATTTTCGATATTGCTATAATCAGTAAAATCGAATTTTACAGGAACCATAGAAACATAATAGTTCCTTAGAGCATACTCGTCAGTATCGTCACCTTTGTCGTGTAATTGGAAGTCTCCCTTTAACCAATAATATGGTTTTCCATCTCTAGGGTCTAGTCTTTCTTCAAAATCCTCTTTCCAATATCCATCAGCTTGTCGGCAAACTTTCAATCCATTATATTTCTTACCGTTTGAAATGGGAAAGTTAATATTTAAAGCGGTGTTTTTCGGTAGTCCATCATTAATTACCTTATTTACAATACTAATAATATATTCCTCAGCAAAACTAAAGTCTGCGTCCTCGCTATAGTCTAAAATAGAAAAGCCAATACTAGGTATTCCGCCCATGGCACCTTCTGTGGCAGCAGCCATTGTGCCACTATAAATTATATTTATAGATGCATTAGACCCATGGTTTATCCCTGAGACAATAATGTCTGGTTTTCTGTCCAATAATCTATGTAGAGCAAATTTCACGCAGTCTACCGGAGTTCCATTAAGACTGTATTCGCTGTATTCATGTGATTTTTCTATGGTTTTTGCCCTCAAAGGATTGGTGATAGTAATAGAATGACTTTTTGCAGATTGTGGGTCCGAAGGTGCAACAACTACAACTTGTCCTATTTTTCGCATTAGGCCAATTAAGTATCTTATACCTGGCGCAGAAATGCTATCATCGTTGCTTATTAATATTAGTGGTTTTGTCATTTATAATTTATTGTTAATAGCAAAGTTTAAATTTGTTCTACTTTGGCTAATGCGTTAATTGTATATTTTTTGTCAGTATTTATCTCAGTACACATATACCTTGTTCTACGTTTTTCTCCTTTAGAAAATAATTTTCCATTTAATGCAAACTTATCCCCAAATCTTAGTTCTTCAAGATTTATTATAGTTTCCAATTGCGGTGTATCATATAGGTTTAATGCTCTTAATAAATTTTGGTCACCATGGGTAGAAGCCCTTGGGTTTTGCATATGTTGTCGCAACACTCCTTCTAGTGGCTGCGGAAACATCCCTGAGTTTATATATGGTGCAATGCTTTGCTGAAAAGCCCTCTTCCATTCTATTCCATGGGGTTGTGATAATCTATTATGTTGTTTATAAGCCTTATAATGAGCTATTTCATGTAATAGTGTTATCAAAAATGAATATTGATTAAGACCTCCGTTTATGGAGATTATAGGGATATCATTTTTTCTTAACGAATGTTTAAAATCACCATATTTAGTCGTTCTGTTTTTACTAATTCGTAGATTTACTGCATTATTATTAAAAAAATGCCATAAGTCACCTATTGAATCAATGGGGACGTATCTACTAATGATATTTACAAAATCAGATTCTTGCATTGATTTCTGTATTTTGTTTTACAGAACTAAATGTTGGACAGTCGCAACCTTTATAGCCTTTCTTGCTTGAAGCGCACGACATCATAATAAATGTCAGTGAAGCTATTGCTATTATTAATTTTAACTTATTATGTATCATATAAAATAGTTTGTACAAAAATAATCAAAAGAATGAAGCATTTATAGAATAATTAACTGAAAAACTAAACCATTTATTAGTATTATTATTTCATTAGAGTTATTATGTGTTATATATATAACTTATTTAAAATATGTGTTATTGTGTGTTTATCAAATTAATACATCAACATATAAGGCTGCCAATTGTATAAGTTGATGTGTAGATTTAATAATTATGGCTAGTTTAATGTTAGTGTAAAAAAAAATGTACATTTGCTTATTATAATAATGCACTATAAAATCACAAATAATTGAGTTAATAAGCTCCATATATATGGAGAATGTAATATGTAAAAGTATAAATTTGGTTCAGTAAATGCTCATTAGGTTAAGGAGAGTATCTGAAATATTATTTTACATAAAGCACTCATTTGAGGTCAGAATATTCATTACGAATGAAAGAAATACTTATTAAAGAAGCGGGGAGTGATTCTTTTGAATATATATCAAAATATATTGATGTTGATAATGTTGATACCCTTGTTGTTTCTACATCTTCGGCCTTTAATATTGATAAGCAGTATCAAGAGTCATTTAAGAATATTGTCAATCTGAAGCCAATAAATGATATTAGGCGCATCAATAAGTTTTTTGAAAGTGTAAATGCTAAACTAGAAGATGGTGGTGTATTTATTTGCAATGTAGAAACTTATACGCTTCGTAAACAGCGAATTCTAAAAAAATATCCCAAGGGAATAAATTGGGGAATGTATACTTTTGATTTTTTTGTAAAACGGGTTAGTCCAAAAGTTTGGGGTTTAAAGAAAGTTTATTTCTTTACAACTGCTGGGCGTAATAGAGTATTATCCAAGGCAGAAACTTTGGGTAGAATATACTCTTGTGGTTTTAAAGTTGTAAATGAAACAAGAATAAATGGCCGTTTATGGGTTGTTGTTAAGAAAATAAAAGAACCTAGTTTTGACACGGATCCTACTTATGGCCCATTGATTTCCCTTAAGCGCCATGGGAAGAATGGGAAATTAATAAAAGTTTATAAGGCAAGAACTATGCATGCTTATTCTGAATACCTTCAGGAGTATGTTTATGAGCAAAATGATCTTCAAGAGGGAGGTAAATTTAAAAATGATTTCAGAATTACTACTGTTGGAAAGATTTTTAGAAAAACTTGGCTTGATGAACTACCGATGATTCTTAATTTGCTTAAAAGAGACTTGAAATTAGTAGGTGTAAGACCATTAAGTCAACAGTATATGAGTCTTTATCCTGAGGATTTCCAAGAATTAAGAAAAAATTATAGACCAGGACTAGTTCCACCTTTTTACGCTGATTTACCAAAAGATTTGGAAGAAATAATAGCTTCAGAAAAAAGGTATCTTGAAGCATTTGATAAACATCCAATTAGAACGGATTGGGTGTATTTTTGGAAAGCTTTCAATAATATAGTTTTTAAGAAAGCTCGTTCAAATTAAATAGATATTTAGAATATAAATATATGAGATATAGATTTTTACTAATAATAGCATTTTTTGCGTTATCTAATTTAACCTTCGCTCAGAATACCCCCACGCATATTACTCAAGTAGAGTTATATGATTTTATAGATGAGCTGGCTAATGAACAGCTTATATTTATTAATTCAGTAGTGAAGCCATATAGTCGTCAGCAAATATATGGGTGGCTTAGTGAAGCACAATCAGATACATCTGCATATTTATCTAGGCGTCAGAAAAAGCAAATTGAGTTTTATTTACAAGAATATCAATTTGTGTCTACCGATTCAATAAATCCTTATGGTGATACAAAGCTGAATTTAATAGTAAAGTCTAGCAAAAAAGCATCTTTACATCTTACTCAGTATGGATTCTATTATAAGGATAAGCAATTTACATTTGCTCTTAAACCTATTTGGGGTGTTGATTATCGTACTAATGATAGCGGCTCAGTACGTCATTTTTGGGGTGGATTGAATGCCTATGCAACTGTTGGGAAGCACTGGAGTTTTTATGCTTCACTGAAATAATGGCTTTCCCCAATTATAAAACATTAGAAGAAGGTGGTAATTACAAACTTGGAGAAGGAGGAAGACCTGGTGGTGATTATTCTGAAATGCGTGGAGGAATTACTTATGCGTGGGATTGGGGTGATATAGGCCTGATAAAAGACCATATACAAGTTGGTAATAATAACCATGGAGCAAATATACTATCTGGCCGTACACCAAGTTATGCCATGATTAAATTGCATCTAAACCCAGTAAAATGGTTCGATTTTAATTACCACCATGGTTGGTTAGTAAGCGAGGATATTGATAGTGCACGTTCGTATAATTCTAC
>NIUZ01000167.1 GCA_002254285.1 Bacteroidetes bacterium 4572_112
GGGT
Source organism: Bacteroidetes bacterium 4572_112 (assembly GCA_002254285.1). GTDB lineage: Bacteria > Bacteroidota > Bacteroidia > Bacteroidales > UBA1556 > UBA6267. Next base: position 5 of record NIUZ01000167.1, read on the forward strand.
ATTGCTTGTTAATATATTCAAGCATAGGCTTGGGCTTAGCAATTCCGCTTATTATTAATATATTGTCTTTATTGCCCTCAAATTTTACCGCCTTATTAAAAGGAATAAGCTCCTTATAATCTACTGTGGAGAATAAAGTGTCAGAATCAGTAAAATCGCTTATTTCTGAAGTTAAAATCTTTTGCTTTTCAATATTTATACTCTCTGGGCATTTGCTAACGATTACCAAATCAGACCTTTTGGCTGCTGATGGATACTCTCTTAATCGCCCCACAGGCATTGACTTATCTTGGGTAAATATTTTCTGATAGTCCGTAAGTAGAATATTATAGCCAGCTTTTATAGCCCGATGCTGATATGCGTCGTCAAGTAATATTACATCTATCTCTGGTTTATCAAATAGTAATTTGGTAACGGCCTCAACTCTATCTTCGCCAACAAATACACTAATATTTGGAAACTTAAGTTTAATTTGTAAAGGCTCATCACCACATTCTTCAGCTGTAGACTTGCTTAGGACTTCTCTAAAACCTCTGGTTTTTCGGCCATAGCCTCGGCTAAGGGTCGCAACATTATACTGCTTTGAAAGCAGCTCAATAACATACTCTATATGTGGGGTTTTGCCACTACCACCAACGGCAAGGTTGCCTATGTTTATGATAGGAATATCGAATTCGGAAGATTTTATTATTCCGAAATCAAAAAGTAGTCCACGAAGTTTTGAAATGATAGCGTACATTTATTGATACTATTGATTATATCTGCGAAAATACTAAGATTTTGTTTATATTTGTAAATTAGTAGTGAAGATTATATATAATATCATAACATGACAATAATTATATGTTTGGGCTAAAGCCCATATTGTTTATTCATAATTAGGCATGGCATTCCCTTCGATAAACTCAGGATGACAGCCATGCCTAATGAATACAATATTCTGCGGGCTTTAGCCCAAACATAAAAACTATATAATTTTAACTCATTTTCTTTTTAAGAATAAATATATGACAAACAAAAACATACGTATTTTAGTATGGATTGCGCTTCTTTTAAGCTTTAATCAATATAAGGCATATTCTCAAGATACTACCTATGCTCGCCAAACCATTAAAACTCTTTGTAGCCCCGAATTTGCTGGGAGAGCTTATGTTGATAATGGTGATAAAAAAGCTGCCGAGTTTATTGCTTCAGAATTTCAAAAGGATGGTTTGAAGGCATTAAGCGAGAATTATTTTCAGAAATTTGAAATACAAATAAATACTATTTCAGAGCTTGGAGACCTTATTGTTTTTGAAGATACCCTTATTCCTGCCGTGGATTATTATATATCTAATGCATCAAAAAGTAGAAGCGGTACTTATGAGCTTAAGTTCGTAAATGATAGTTTGTTCTTAAATAATCGCGATTATTTGCAAGAGATTTTAATGACAGATCTTTCTGGTAAATTTCTAGTTTTTTCTAATTCACAAGATGATTTTAAGTACAGTTTTAAGACTGAGGTTGGCGGATTAATTTTCTTAAAGGATGATAATATAGGATATTGGGATTTTAGACATGCTCAGCAGCCTATTAATTATGCTATTGTTGAAATAAATAAATCGCTTTTGCCTCGTGATACTAAAACAATACAAATAAAGTTTAGAAGTAAATATTATAATAATTATCCCACACAAAATGTGATAGGATACATTAAAGGTAAACTTTACCCTGATTCTTTTGTTGCTATTACTGCTCATTACGATCATATGGGCAAAATGGGGAAGGATATTTATTTCCCAGGGGCAAACGATAACGCTAGTGGTACTGCAATGATGCTTGATTTGGCTCGTTATTTTTCGGACTCGGTAAATCAGCCCGATTATAGTATAGTATTTATGTCGTTTAGCGGTGAGGAAGTTGGCTTATTGGGTTCGCAATATTATGTTCGTAATCCTTTATTCAAGCTAGAAAAAATAAAAATGCTCATAAACCTTGATATGGTTGGTACAGGTAGCGATGGGATAAAGGTTGTAAATGGTAGTATTTTTAAGAAAGAATTCAAGAAATTACAAACCATAAACTCCAAGCATAAGTACTTAAAAGCTGTAAAGGTAAGAGGCGAGAGTTGTAATAGCGATCACTGTCCTTTTTATACAAATGGAGTGCCTTCATTCTTTATTTACACACTTGGCGATGAATATAAAGAGTATCACACTATTACTGATAAAGCTGAGGATTTACCACTAACAAAATACCCACAGCTGTTTAGCTTATTACGTGATTATATTGTAGATTTTAATAAATAGAAATATGCCCAAATTATATATTGTACCTACTCCAATAGGTAATTTAGAAGATGTTACTTTCCGTGCTTTAAGAATACTGAAAGAAGCAGATTATGTACTTGCTGAGGACACACGTACTTCACGCAAGTTTTTCAATCATTATGAAATTTCTACTCCATTGCGAGCATATCATATGCATAACGAGCATGCCAAACTGCCTGCACTTATTGAGCAATTGCAAAAAAATATGATTTGCAAATTGAATTATATTTTAAAATGTATGATATACCGGTTTGAAAACGTTGACCTATATTATTAGTTTTAAAATCGGCTCAATTAAATTTCTGCCCCATAAAAAGGGACGACAAACAAGGCTAAAACGAATGGCTGAGCATGAGCATAGTTTTATCCTTTACGAATCGCCACATCGAATAATTAAAACGCTTAATCAATTGGCTGAATTTTTGGGCGAAGATCGTCAAGCCTCCGTTAGTCGCGAGATTAGCAAAATGTTTGAAGAGACTAAGCGTGGAACCCTTATGGAACTGGCAGAATATTTTGAATCGGGTAAAATCCGTGGCGAATTTGTTATTGTTGTTGCAGGAAATACTGATAAATAAAAACATGATTTATTTTGATAATTTGGAAAGCAAATAATAATCATCCATATTAATTTGTTTTGTAAATTTGCAACCGATTTTTAGAGATAAGAAAATATAATTGTTAAATATATTATTATGAAGAAGATAGCGTTACAGTTAGTGATGGTAGCCTTAGTGTTTTTTCTAGGTTATAAAGTTTATGAAAGTATTATGGAGCCTGTAGAATACAAAAAGGCGACTGATAAGAGAGAAAAGGTTATTAAACAGAAGTTAGGTCATATTAAATCTTTGGAGATTGAGTATAAAAAGATCTATGGTAAATACACTGGTGACTTCGATACTTTAATCGATTTTTATCATAATGATAGTATGCCTTTGGTAATGAAAATTGGTACTGTGCCTGATACTTTAACTGAGACAGTAGCTCTTGAAATGGGTATTATATCTCGTGATACTACTAAAATTGCAATTAAGGATACTTTATTACAAGACCTTGGTGTATTTAATGTAGATAGACTTGCTGAAGTTCCTTTTACTCATGGTAAAGTGAAATTCGAACTAGAGTCTGGTACTGTAGTTAGAGCTAATTTTGATGTTCCTGTATTTGAAGTAAAATGCTATAAGAAAGATTATTTAGCAGAGATTAAAGCTCAAGAGTTGCTTCAAAACGATATTCTTTTACTTCAGGAAGACGATAAGTTCCCTGGATTGAAATTAGGATCACTTACAGAACCCTCTACTGACGGTAACTGGTAGAAGTGTCTATAAATCCGATACATAAAATTTTGAATAAGGACATTGCCTCGGCTAATGCTCCACAATATAGAATGTCCATCAGTGTAAGAATTGATGGGCTTTCTTTGCTTATTCTTCATGAGAATGATATTGTTTTGGCACATAATTACCATTGGCATAATGCTGACTGGAAAACCTGTGCTGCCAACATCCATAATATAATTAATGGCAATAGCTTTTTTACTTTTAGTTATAAGTCTGTTGATGTTTTTATGGAAAATCAGCAAACAATGCTTATTCCCAATGAGTTTTTTAATGATTATGCAAAGCAAGGTATTCTGAACGAATATATTGCTAGTGACGAATTTGTTGCAAAGGCAAATAAGTTGAAATCAGAATCAGCACATCTTGTTTTTGGAATTCAAAAGGATTTGAGCATTATTCTTAATAAAAGTTTGCCCAAAGCAATATATCATCATTCATCAGTTCAGTTTATTGATAATGTACTTAAGGCTAAAGACTCATCAAAGGTTATTTCTTTGATAGTGAAGACTAATTATTTTGAATCTATTGCCAGTGAAGGAAATAAGCTTTTAGCACATAACTTCTTTAATTATAAATCTAAAGATGAGTTTATGTTTTTGCTGCTTAGTTTTATTAATCAGCAAGGTTTTGATGCCAAGGATATAAAATTAGTGCTTTGCGATGATTTGATTAAAACTTCGCCAATAGCCAAAGAGTTAGCTTTATTCTTTAATAATATTAAGGAATATAATAGAGAAAATACAAACGAAAAGGAAGTAGTATTTACAACCTTAAAAAATAATACAATAGTTGCGAATAGTTAGTGGAATCCTGAAATCGAGGAAAATAGACCCTCCAACAAATCTTCCTGTGCGTCCAACAACGGACATGGCAAAGGAAGCGCTCTTTAATATTCTTAATAATAAATACTATATCGATGAGTTGTCGGTATTGGACTTATTTTCTGGAACTGGTAATATTGCTTACGAGTTTTTTTCTCGCGAAAGTGAGCTGATAACCTGTGTGGAGCAAAATGCAAAATGCATTAAATTTATTCGAGAAACTAAAGAAAAATTTGAAATGGATAATCTTAATATTATTCAATCAGATTGTTTTAGTTTTCTGAAATCAACAAAAAATAAATACCATATTATTTTTGCCGATCCACCTTACGATATGCCAAATTATGAGGAAGTTGTGGACCTTGTATTCTCTAACGATTTGCTTGAAGAGGATGGGATCTTAATTATGGAACATTCCAAGAAAACCAACTTAAGCCTTCACAAAAACTTTAGTGAAAAACGCCGTTATGGGGGGGTTAATTTTAGTTTTTTTAAGTAACAATAGCTAAATCGGTATAGCTGTACTTAAATTAATTATCTAATTGAACAATATAAAGTGTACTTTTGTGCATTATTATGACAAATAAACTTAATCAAAATTAAACATATGAAAAGAACATGACAAATTTTAATCTTATTTTGACCCACAGGGACATGATTAAAATTTTGTTATGTGACTGCATATCACCGAATTAATAAAAATTAAACATATGAAAAGAATTACGAAACTATTTCTTAGTGTATTGACTCTCTCAGTAGTACTTAGCTCGTGCTATAAAGAAGAGACCTATTATACTGAGGATTATGACCTAACAATCACTCATTACGATACTGAGTTCGATTTTACCACTTATAAGACATTCTATATTACAGATTCTGTAGGTCTTATTAGTGATTATATTAAAAAAGGAGATGCTAATTGGAAAGATTTTTATAAAAGAGGTGGCGCTTCTGCAAGTGTTATTAATAGCATTACTAAGCATTATTTAGATTTAGGGTATACTCAATTAGACTCTTTAAATAATGGTACTGATAGTGTTGATTTTGCTGTAAATGCAATAATGACTCTTAATGAGCAAACAGGCTATGTATATTACCCAGGTTATTGGTATGGTTACCCAGGTTATTGGGGTGGTTATTGGGGTTGGGGCTACTATAAAGGAGCTAAAGGCACCACAAGCACACAGTCAACTGCTTACTACTATGGAGGATACTATCCTTGGTATGGTGGCGGATATTCTTATACTTATAAAACAGGAAACCTTATGGTTGAAATGGCTGATGGACAATCAGTACGTGACCTTATTCGTTTCCTTAAAGCTAACCCAACTTTAGGTCCTACTGATGTTGATGCTCCACAACTTAAGTATGTATGGTCTGCATTTATTGATGGTTACCAATCAGGTGATAAAAATATTGAGCGTGTAATCAATGGTATTGATGAGGCTTATGAGAATTCACCATATTTGAAACAAAACTAAACTGTAAACGATGAAAAAGAATATATTATTAACTTTTGTATTGGTACTTTTTACAGCAGTTTCTTTTGCTGATGGTGTGCCGACAAAGAATAACGTAAACACTATAACTAATGGCTCAGCCGTAGTTGCAGGTGATGATTTTTTACTTCCTGATGGATATTTTAATATTAATTATAACCTAGGATGGACAGCCGGTGATATGTCTAATTTTATTGGCGAAAACTCATACCGAGGTTTCTCTATTGATGGCCGTAAATTTATTAATGATAAAATTACTATTGGTGGTTATATGGGATGGACAGGTTTCTTCGAGAAATTTGATCGCAAAACATACCCTATTGATAACTCTACTACTGTAACGGGTGTTGGTTCAAATACATACTACAACTTTACTTTAGGAATGAATGCACACTATTACCCACTACAAAATAGTGCTATTAAGCCTTATGTTGGAGTTAGTGTAGGGCCTACTTACCAAACTATTAACACCCAAATTGGACGTTATTATATAGAGAATCAGTCGTGGCAATTTATGATTGCTCCTGAGCTTGGTGTATTTATTCCTTTTGGCCCTGATAGCGATGTTGGAGTTAATACGGGTATAAGATACAACTTGGTTTCTTTTCAGAACACTAACTATGGTATCTCTAATGGAATTTCATATTTTCAATGGTTTGTTGGTATAAGCTTTGAATATTAAAAAGTAATTTTATTTTATAAAATTTATTAGGGGCTTTAAGCCCCTTTTTTTATTTTTGCAAAAATATATATTATAATGAGGATATTAGTAATACATCAGGTGCATGCAATATTAGAGCAACTATTGCTTAGCAAAGGTCATAAGGTTGATTCAATAATGAATCTTAGCCGTGAGCAAATATTAAACTTATTGCCACAATATGATGGCTTGGTTGTACGCAGCGCTCTAAAGGTTGATAAAGAAGTGATAGACGCTGGCTCAAAGCTTAAATTCATTGCTCGCCTTGGTGCAGGTATGGAAGGAATAGATTC
>NIUZ01000024.1 GCA_002254285.1 Bacteroidetes bacterium 4572_112
GCCTTTTGTGAAGAATTTAGAGATTATTATAGCGCTTTTTGTTTTTTTTGATTGGAAAAGCTTCTTGTTTTGGATACTTTTATCCATTATTTTGGAGGAAATATGGGTTTGGGAGTTTTTTTTTGAGGGTGGTGCAATTAAAAAAGCAAGCAACGCTATAAAAACTCAACTATTTATTATCATCCTTTACTCTTTTTATGGTTTTATGTAATGTAGTTCTATCAATACCTAGTGTATTACTTGCAAGAGTAATATTATTATTATACTTTTTAAGAATATCATTAATAAAATATTTCTCTACCTGACGCGAAGCTTTATCTGCTGCTTTTTTTCTTTCGTCAATCATATCCTGCCAACTTTCCATAATTGTACCTACAGAGTAAATAAAGTTAGAATCACCTAGTTTTTGTCTATCAGGTATATTAAGGAGTATTTCTTCACTATTTTGTGAAAGAACAACTGCCCTCATAATAAAGTTATATAACTCACGAATATTTCCTGGCCAATCATAGTCCATTAATAAGTCAAGAGATTCGCTAGCAAAAGTTTTTATTGGAAGCTTGGCCTCCTGAGATGCTACTTTAACAAAGTGACTAACTAATAAAGGTATATCAGCTTTACGTGCTTTAAGAGGCGGCACATCTATTCGCAATATTTCGAGACGATAATATAAATCCTCTCTAAATTCACCAGAACGCACCAGTTCTTCAAGTTTTCTATTGGTAGCAGCAATAATTCTAGCATCAGTTTTTATTAAACTCGACCCACCTACCCTATTAAATTCCTTTTCTTGCAATACTCTTAATAAGGTTACCTGAGCCTTTTGATCAAGCTCACCTATTTCATCAAGAAAAAGGGTTCCATCAGAAGCAAGTTCAAATTTTCCTAATTTTCGAGAATGAGCACCCGTAAAAGCCCCCTTTTCATGACCAAAGAGCTCACTTTCGAGTAAGTCCTTTGGAATAGCAGCACAGTTTACAGCAATAAAAGGCATCTCAGACCTCTCGCTGAGTTTATGAATTTGGCGAGTAACTAGCTCCTTTCCTGTTCCACTTTGTCCATATATTAATAAGGTGCTATTATTATTAGCAAAAAGTTTTATTTGCTCTTTAAGCTTATTCATTATCGGAGTTTCACCTATCAGGGCTTTAAATTCACTATCAACATATTCGCGAAGAGCCGATGCACCAAGTTTCATACTTCTATGCTCAAGTGCTTTGGTTATTTGTATACTAAGTTCCGAAATTTTTGTGGTTTTGGCGATATAATTATAAGCGCCTTTCTTTATGGCTTTAATAGCAGTATCTACAGAACTATAATCTGTTACCATAATAATAGGAATATTTTCATCCTCCATCTTTATCAAATCAATAGCAGACAAGCCGCTTTCACCGTTACGGAGCATTAAATCCAATAGAATTAAATCTGGTGATTTGGTTTGTAATAAATGCATTCCATCTCGAATAGTATCCGTAGAGATAGTATTGAAATGTTTTTTCAACAACAGTTTAAGGTCTGCCGTATAATCTAAATCATCATCAATTATTAATATCAATTTCTTCATAATAAATTTATATTATCTATTATTATTTTTCTGTAATTCAATAATAAATGTTGTTAAAACCCAAGGCTCGCTATTCTTTACATATATACGTGCTCCATATTTTGAAAGAGTATCTTTTGCATAATACAGACCAAAGCCTGTACTAGCATTTGTTGAATATCCATTATCGAAAATAATATCCTGATCATGAACACCACAGCCATTATCACTTATGGAAACGAAATACCTTAGGTCATCATTAATAAGTTTTATAGTAAGAACTTTATTAGAAACTTCATTCATGGCTTTTAACGAATTATTTACACAGTTGTCAATAATATTTGCCAAAGAGGCTGCATCCATTAGAGCCATTTCTTTTTCATTCATGAAAGTTTTGAAAACTAATTTGACATTAGCCTCTTTTGTTAACTGTTCAATATTTTCACTAATGTTTTTATAAACCTTAAATGGGCTACATGAGTGATTCCTAAAAATAAGCTTACGCAACAGCCTAATATTCTCGCGTAGTTTAATTATTGACTTAGCTATCTGATCTTTATTATCAAGCGTAGAATTATTAATATCTTTTTTAAGGCATTTAGTAATAATATCAAGTTCTACATTAATAGATTCAGAACTGTCTTTACTAACCTCTAGTTTTGACGAAAGGCTAATAATATCTTCAATTAAAGGCTTCGTTAATTCAAGGAAGTTGGTTTTACGATTATTAAATGGCAAAACATAATCTTGGTCATTAATATCCTCCAACGAAAGGTTTTCGAATAATAGTTGCAAACTATTTAGATTACTAGCAGCCCATTCGCCATGAGAAAAATTCCGTAAAGCATTAAACAGTTCATAATCTACTTCATCAGATGATTGTAAACTATTAAATCTATCGATCCAAATAAAAACGCTCAAAGGGCCTAAAGAGCCTAATACTGCTGACCCTAGTGGAATTATATATCGATATATAGAATCAACATCATTAAGTGCTAACAATAAACTTATAAATAGAATAATATCTAAAGAAATAATAATAGATGTGAGCCTAACATTCCAATCAAAGAGTTTATTTCCATAATAAATACTGAGAAATAAAGCTAGTAAACCTATTGATATTATGACAAAATAAATTATGAAAACTCTATTATTGAGCAGCTGATATAACGTATTATCAATAGAATAGTAAAAAGCAAGTAAACCTATATTCTCCTCTACAATAATCGTTTGTCCTGCAGAAACATTAAGAATATTTTTAAGTTCTCCACCATAAAACTGCACTTTTATATCGTATTTACGCGATGCATCAAGTCCAAAATGAAGCATTAATTCGCTCTGACTTCTAAGACCAAACTCTTTACTACCAAGTTGTTGATACCCTTTCAAGAAATTAGCATTATCAATATGCCCTGATTCATAAAGCCACACTTTAGCTCCTAGACCAACACTATTGGACTTCACTCCTTTTAGCTTAATTTTTATATAGTTACTATTATCTAAATTATTAATCCAAAGCTTATTATAGTTTTCATTTAATCCATAAATATCAATATCACCATCATTATCAATATCTGCTGTAGAAATCAAACACGTACTAGCATTAGGTATTCCCATTTCTTTAGAATGATTTTTAAAATGGCCTAAAGAATCATTTAATAGAAGGTAAATATTATTGCTCTTATTAGTACTAACTAAAATTATATCCTCAAAACCATCATTATTAAAATCAGCAGAATTGATATAATAGTTACCTTTTTTAACTAATGTATCAAAACCTATTTTTTTTGTAATATTCGTAAATTTTCCTTCTCCATTATTTTCAAATACTGAAATGCTAGTATTATATACAGAACTAAAGATATCTAAATCGCCATCATTATCATAGTCAAAAGCAATATTACCAAACTTTCTTTGAGTATAAATATTTGTATCATATTCATCCAATTTATACTCCTCCCACTTATTCTTTTCTTTTTGAAATAAAATGATATTATGTCCCCAATTTTTGCAGAGCAAGATATCATTTAGTCCATCATTATTAAAATCAGAAACTAAGGTTGATACATTCCACCCACGAAGCATTGATGACAAACTTGTATCAGCTTCACTAAAATCGCCATATCCATTATTATGAAAAACAACCACACCACCACTACCTTTTGTACTATAGCCAAAAGAACTTACTATATCAATATCTCCATCTTTATCAATATCCGTATAATTATTAAATACAGCATTTTCAGTCAAATAATTTTCAGGAATATCAATAGTGCTATTAAGGCTAAATACATTATTTGATATCTGTAAAATACTAAGTTGATTCCTCTTATTACTAAAAGTTGTAATTAATTCTGGTTTATAATCTTGATTGAGATCAATAGCAGAAAATACTATACCGTCGATAGAAAAATTATTAAGTCCAAATTCTTCAGTATTATTAATAAACATACCATTATCGGTATTGGTAAATAGGTATTTATCAACAAAGGTAAAACCATCAAAAATCAGAATATCGGCTCTATTATTCGCACTAATATCATATAAAACGATACTCGTATTCTTAATATTAGACCTCGCTCCACCTATAAATTTTGGACTACTATATTTAACACCTTCTACACCCTTGGTTGAGGCATAATTTCTAAAAAAGTTATATTCTACAGAATAATTATGATAAACATCTCCATTTTTATTTAGAATTAGGACGCTATTATCTTTTAACACTTTAAATAATGATGGGTTTATATATAAAGGAATACTGATTAATTGTCTATTGGAATCATAAACACCAACTTCGTTACTATTTAGATAATCCTCTAAATTAAAAATACTATTATCATGGTCAGAGTAATATATAAAAGAATCGTTTTGCAACCTAAACACCTGTCCTTGATAATTAAGAACATATATATTATTATTAAAAAGCTTAATACTATAATTCAATTTATTATCTTTATTTGGAATATTAAAATGGATAAAACTATCACCATCAAAAGACCAAACACCATTATTTCTTACATTAAGATATAATTTATCATTACCATCAGAAATTACGGTATTAAAAGTTTCATCAATTGGAGATTCAACATTACTCCATTTTCCATTCATTAATTTTACTATTGTGCCAAAATCTCCAAAAGCATAATAATAGCCATTAATAAATTCAATATATTGTAATGGGCCATTGTTAGTGTAGTCATATTTTCTAACTATACCATTTTCAATTGACGCAATATGTGTCATCCAATTATTATCAATAATACAAACAAACACTTTATTATTATTAAAATAGAATGGTCTAATTGATTTAATATTTGCAGTATTACTAATTTCACTTATTGTATATATCTCGTCACTTAAATCATTATAATGAATTATACTGTTTGCCGTATCTAGTAACCAGAAATCATTTGCAGATTCTCCACCAATAATTTTTATCACATTAGTAGAGACAGGTATCTTTTTCCATTTATTTTTGGCAATGCCACTTAACGAAAGCACTAAAAGTAGTATTATTACACTAAATATTTTCTTCATACTTATATCTAAAAAAGGGTGTTGCCCAATAAATCCATAGTGTGGAAGCACTCGTCAACAGTTTTGTGATTAGCAAACACAAATATATAAAAAATCTATTGATATACAACAACTTCTGCATTTCGGCATGTCATTTGAAAAAGGGGATGACAATGAGTAGAAAAACACTTATATATAAGATTTGCCCAGGGTGCAATTATTTTTGTTCTACAGAAGAGGACAATAATTACTGCCCATATTGCGGAGAAGAGCTAATGGCAAAATGCCAAAAATGCGGAGAGGATATAACAACACCTTATGCAAGCTTTTGTTCGAAATGCGGTACTGCATACCCTGGAAGAAAGAAAAATATTAATTAACAAACATCTAAATTAAAATTATGAAAAAGATTACACTACTATTAACTGCATTATTCCTATTTGGAGTAACATTTGGACAAATGAAGTATGTTCCAACAAAAACAATTATTGTGATTTTGGGGGCTCAAAATCCGCATATAGATTATACAAGATTTTCGGATATTGAGTTCTATTTTACTCCAGAACTTGATAATCTATACAATGACGCAAAATCTCTATCTGATGCTACAGGCATGAAAGACGCAATGAAATTATTCAAAAAAAACACAAGTGCATCAAAACAACAAGAAGTGCTTAATGCATATAATGGACCGAATGATGTAATTTTCAAAAAGGGGCTAAACAAAACATCATATCTTTTTGACAAGGAAGGAACTGTATATGGCAAGTTTTGGGGAGCAAATCCTGAGTTTATAAGTGGCGACAGCTATTTGGTGAAAAATAGATCTCAGGATTCGGAAACACTAAAAGGACTGTTGAAGGAATTAGTAAAAAAAGAAGACACACGGAAATTAGGTAAAATAAAAAAAGGAAAAGACTATAGTTGGCAACCAGGTTATAAACCTACATCAATAACTGTTGTTGACAAGGACGGAAACAATAAAGAACTCATCAATTTGCTAAAAGGGAATGCTGCAACTTTATTATACTGTGTGCATGTAAACTCAAAATTTGACCCTGTTCCTGGTAAAGAGAGTGGTGAAGGCAAAGATTCTGACAAATACAATGAAGACGTAGCTAAAACAATGGTAATTGATAAGCAATTAAAACCCATATATGATATAGAAGAAAATATCTATGGCAAAAAACTTAATAAATAACAATCAAAAACACTATATAATTTTCGCCATATTTACAATGTTTGCACCAGTTTGTGAACATTGTAAATATGGCGATAATAGTTATTAAAATGAGTTGGCATGACTCTTCTAATTTAAATTTTAAAGACAATTGGAAAATATGTGTTTATAAAGAACATCAAAGTTTCAGTAATGAAGAAGATTTTAATATAACCGCTTTAGAATCAAAATTGTATTCGTATATACAGCAAATGAACCACTTAATGTAGAAGTGGATGTATTTGAAAATCTCACAATAATTGTATATTTTGATATCAATGATAATAAAGTGTTTGACATTACAATTGATTATTAAAAATACCCAGAAATAACAAAGAAGGCTGCAAATGAGCAGCCTTCTTTGTTAAAAAACAGCCAGCTTAAATTGCTTTAAGCTGGCCTTTGCAAAATATTAATAACCTAAACAATGCTATCACAATAGGATAACAATAATAAATCGCAATAAATTAAATCTTGCTATGTATTACTAATTTAGGTTATCACTAAATACTATTTTTCGAATTTTCCTCCTTTAGAGTCCCACTCATTATAAGCTCCATCATATACTTTAACATTAGCATAACCTAGGCTTTTTAATGCAACAAAAACAATTCCTGAGCGAACAGAAGTACCACAGTATAGAACGATAGTTTTATCTTTAGTAACACCAACGCTAGAGAAAGCTGATTGCAACTCTGAACTTGGAAGTAAAGCTCCACTTTTAGTCTCAATTTTTTTCCACTCTAAGTTTTTTGCACCTGGTAGGTGACCTTTACTAACAGGCTTAGCAATAGTACCATTATACTCAGTAATATGTCGTACATCAAGCATTACTACTTTAGAGTTACTAATATTAGCTTTTACATAATTATAATCAGCGGCAATACTTTTATTCAATTTAGGAGTAAAAGTAGCAGGAGTAACTTTTGTTTTAGCTTTAGTAATCATAACACGAGCCGAACGCCATGCACCCATATCTTTATGAAGTATTTTAACATTTGGAGCTCCTAGATACTTAAGAATCCAATAAATTCGTGCTGCGTATTTATTTGTTCCATCATCATAAATAAGTATATCTTTTTTTTCTGAAACACCTTTTGAACCAAAATACTTAGCTAAATCTGTAGGTGATTTAATTAATCCCTCTACAGCTCCTGCTTTATATAGATCATGATGATCAATAAAAACGGCTCCTTTTATATGAGATAGTTTATAATTTTTTGCTGATTGAGCAGAAATTATTACTGCATTTTTACTTTTCGATAATTTTGAGAAATCTTTAGCTGATATAAAGTCTCCCTGTGCAATAGCACCAGTAGCAATAAGAATAAATGCTACAAACAAAGTTGTGAATTTTTTAATATTTTTCATAATCGTATATTTTAAATATTTATCTGTCTTATTTAATTAAATTTTGCCTGAAGTTGAACTACTACGAAGTTTTTAGAAAAGTTAGAATCACTATCCATAAAAGTATTGTGATTAAGATTATCCTTAGTAATAACGTAGTTAAGCTGTAAGCGAGTCCAATCATTGAAGTAGTAGTTAAAACCTACTATAGCTGCATCTTGTGTTTGATGAGGGATAGTAGCAACGCTAGAATTAACGCTATAATACTGATACTTAAGAATTGGCGCAAATCCATTATCGAATTTATACATTATTGCTGTCCAGAAACCATCTTTATTAAAATCACCTTTTTGAATAGTTGGAGAAGAACCACAACCTCCACCTACAAGTGAAGAACCTTGGTCTAAGCCATTAATATATTCAGCTTGGAATAAAATATTAGCTTTTTCAACACTTAAATCAACACCCCATCGGCGGCGAGTATCATCAGGCTCTGAAGCTTGTATTGGCTTTTGCTTTCCCCAACGGAAGCTACCTCCTATTTTAACATCTTCAATAGGTTGAAAAACTAATCTAGCTGTAACATCCTTATCCATATTACCATCATACTTATTCAAGCCTTGACCGTTGGTAATTGCTAAACGATAAGTAAATATATCGCTATGTTCCATTCCAAGAATTTTCTTATCGCCAGTGCTACCAAGTATTAATACTCCTTGATCTCTAAAAGGGCTTGCTAATTCGTTTACTACTTGTGAACGATTTACACTATATAAACCATGGCAAGCAGTGGTAAGCTCTAGTCCAAATTGAGACTTAAACTGTCCCATTGAAACTATAAAGTATGGAGCAAATCTTTTGTATGTAACAAAAGCATCGAGTATATATGGCCCACCATGCGAAGGGCTGAACTCTGCTAAGAAATAATAAGAAAAATCATAAGGAATAGTTCCTGTTGCACCAAGGCGAGCTCTATTGAAGTAGAATGAACTTGGCTTATCTAGTCCGTTCATAACACTTTGTACGCTATCACCTAGGAATTGGTATTGATATTCTGACTGAACAAAGCCAATGATTTTAACACCATCTTCTCCTCCATCGTCAGAGCATCCTTGTGCGTAAATTTTGAAAGGCAATACACAGATTGCAATTAAGATTATAAGTACTGTTTTTTTCATGACAATAAATTTTTGTTGTTTAGGTTAAGATTAATATTGAATGTACTCTCCCAATACCAGCTATTTTCATAACTAATACAGAATTATTTTACACTAAAGTTAAAGAGATGGAGCAGTAGAAATACTACCACTCCATATTTATTAAATACTATTTAGTTTCAAGAGGTAAATTAGAAGCTCCTGTTGCTGCAGTCCATTTATGACTATTCAAAGAGCTATGCACCAAACCATTTGCACCAAACAATAAGCTATAAGCATCATAACCAAGAACACGCATATATGCTGTTACAATTGCTGAAGTTTGACCAGTCCAGCAATAAGTTACAACCTTAGCTTGTGGGTTATAGTTTTGATATTGATTTCCGGCTAAAGTTAAAGGCTTAATTCTATAAGCTCCTTTAATATGACCATAATGCTCTACATCACCTTCTGCCCAGAAATTATTAATAAAATAATCCGAAGGGTTTGCAAGAACTGCCGAATTAGCTATTTTCTTAAAACCATCAGCTAATAATTTATCAACCTGTTCAGAAAGGATTCCACTACCGTCAGTAGCTGAAGTTTCTAATACAGGATCACCATAATTAGCAATAGTTGCTAAATCTCCAGGAGCAGCTTCCCAATTAGGGCTATTTGTTCCAGCATCAGCAACATTAGTAGTCCATTTATCAGTTCCGTTAGCTCCATTCCAACCACTCATACCCCACTTAATAGCTTTTGCTGTAGGAAACCCACTTAAACGTAATGCAGTAACAGCATAACATGCAGTTTGACCAGTATAACATAATACAGCAATTTTAGAATGACCATTAGCTGTCGTTAATATATCAGCCAAGGTTGAGTTTACTGAATTAGCAATATGGCTAGTAGTAAAATCGGCAGCATTTCTAATATCGATAATATAAAAATCGTTACTTGGATCAGCATCAGTATTAATATCGTGTACTGCTGTAGCTGTTGTAATAAATGATGTGGCTCCACTACCAATTACGTCAGACAAATCCATTGTATTGGATGTTAAATATGTCTTTAATGTTGCAAAATTTTCGTTCTCAACTATCGGCTCATCCTTTGGATCATCTTTTTTACAAGATGTTGAAAACAGTGCTGCAAATAATACCGTTGCAAATAATAATTTGAATAAATTTTTCATAATAATACTAATTTTAGGTTATTAAATAATTTGTTTAATTTCTATTGTTATTTATTTAACAAAAGTAATTCTATTATCTCTCTAACTGTAAAAACTAATATGGAAAAGTTGATATTTGTTATTGGATTAACACTGAATAAATATTGACATATGTTGTTTTTTTAGATAGCAAAATAGTTAACATTTTGTATAAATGATTAATTATTAGCGATTATGCTTAATTAACACCTATAATAACATCTGCTTCAATTCCTTTAATAGCTGAAGTCACAATATCCAAATTAGTATTCATTTGTATATATTCGACCTTGCTTCTTACATATACATCGGTGATAATACCTTTTACTTCCTGAGTTAAACCATCAGTAGTTTCAAAAACTACTTTCACAGCAGTTCGGCGCATGCTCCACAATTCTACCTGCTCATATAATCCACAGGCTAGTCTAAAATTAGTATTATCCATTGGTAATATTATTTAAAATTATTCTTTCGCAAATAATAATATTTGCAACGATATTAAGCCTGCAAATGTCTGTATTTTATTATAGACTTTTTATAAATCAAATTAATAATAATTGCATATGTTTATGTAATAAATCATTACTTTTGGTTTTTACTAAAAATGAAAACACAGATATGAAAACATTATTAATTCTCTTTACATTCATATTACCATTTATAGCTATTGCTCAAAATAATGGTATAAGCACTAATGCTATTGGTGATACCATAAATAGAACAGATAAAAACGGTAATAAAACTGGTGATTGGGAAATTCATAAAGGAATGGTGTTGGAAAAAGGAGAATATTTAAACAACCTAAAAGAAGGCGTTTGGATAAAATATAATCAAGAAGGCAGAATGGTACTTATTCAACAGTTTCATAAAAACCAACTTAATGGATTAACAGTAGCTTTTGATCAGTGGGGCAATTTTAGGAACGAAATGCAGATGAAGAATAATAAGCTACATGGATTAAATGCTTATTACGATAAAGATGGAGATATAGAGTATCGGAAACATTATAGAAATGGAATATTGCATGGTGAGTATATTAGCTATTATAAAAATGGCAATATAAAGGAGCAGCATTATTATGTGAATGGCAAAAAAGATAGCACCTCTACTTTCTATAATGAAGATGCAACGCCACGAGTTATATTACATTATAATAACACATTGCTAAATGGCAAATACACCTCATATTATACCAACGGTATATTAAAGAGCGAAAAACTATATATCGATAATTTAGCCCAAGGCAAATATTATGAATATTACGAAAATTCGAAATTAAAGCTTGAAGGAGAATATAAGGATGATACTAAAATAGGAAAATGGTATTATTATGATGAGGCTGGTAAGAAAACTAAAATAGAAACATATAAGTTAGGCACATTAATCAAAACAAAGACATACTAATACTATGAGAAAATTATTATCCATTGGCATTATTGGTACACTATTGTTTTTATCTACATTTGCAAATGGCCAAATAAATGGTATGCGATATACCGACACAACTGATATGGATGAAACATACAATAAGCATACTGTATACGGCAATATTGGGTGGGCTTTTGTAATTGCTAATATGTCTATGAATTACGAATACCGATTCTTTGAAAAGCATGAATCATTTGTTAACTCTTTAAGTATAAAGGCATCTGGCGGCATTTGGGCCGTAATGATGATGAATGGTAGATTTATTTCTGTTTCTGCAATAGCTCTTTCGGGTAGTTTTGAGTATGGGCTAGGAATTGCAAAACTTGATAATCTGAATAGCCCAATAGGCTTTGCAAATAGTTATTATCTACCCACAGCAAATATTGGTTATAGATATGTACCTCCAAAAGATGGAGTAATATTTAGAGTTGGGCTAAATTTTCCTCAAGGAGTATATATGAGCCTTGGGTATAAGTTTTGATCTAGATCAATTTTACAAAGACTAATCTAATTTAATAGAAAGTTCTAAATAACCACCAAGACCATCATTAATAATTCGTTGCAACGTAGAAAACCTAATATCTTTTAAGTTTCGTTCTAAGCGTGAGATGTAAGATTTATTAGTTCCTGCTAAATTAGCAAGTTGCTCTTGTGTTAGTCCTTTTTTCTCTCTTGCCTGTTGAATAAGTACTCCCAATTTAAAAGCATCATAATCATGCTCAAACTGCTCTCTATCCTCAGTTCCTTTAACACCTATTTTCTCATCAATAAATTGATCAATACTTTTTAAATCACTATTTTTTGCTGTCATAATATTCCTTTCTAATTTTTTCTGCTTTTATTATCTGTTGCTTTGGTGTTTTCTGGCTTTTCTTCTGAAATCCATGTCCAATAACAACAAGATTATTTAAATCAAAAAAAACATAATATTCTAAATATGTTATTACCTAATGTACTCTTATTTCATATATTCCAGCTGTATTTTTAAGATGCTTTAAATATATCTCTGGAACTCTGTCAAGTTGTTGTATAATTCGTAATGTCCAAAGTATTTTTGTTTTTACTTTTTTATTTTGTTCTTCATAAAACTCCTCAAAATAACTCTTATAAAAATACAACTCTCTTTTATTACTCATCCTGCAAAGATAATACAAGTTGTCTGATTGAGCAACTTTTTAAGAATTTATTATAGTATTATTACAATAAACACAAACTCTAAACCATAATTCAATTAAATATATAAGCTAAAAACAGAAAAAGGCCATTATTCATTTACAGAATAACAGCCTTTTTTTATATAGTATAACGACGATTAGTAAGCTCCGTCGCTAAAGTATTTCATAAATTGAGATCTTTCGAGCATCATAGGATTCTCAACATTCTTTTGATTAAGTTTTCCTCGGAAAGCATCAACCGAATCATAGTTTTTCTTAGTCATCCATGCTTCCAAGTCTTTAAGCATTTTACCAATTTGTGTAGTTCCATTAATCATTACTGTAGAAACCATTTGAGTTGTTGTAGCACCTACTAATAGGTTACCAATCAAATCTTCAGAAGTGTGAACACCTGTTGAAGCAGATAAATCACATTTTACACTGC
>NIUZ01000025.1 GCA_002254285.1 Bacteroidetes bacterium 4572_112
TTTTCTTTTTATTTCCCAAGGGGATAATACCGCCAGCGGCAATACTCAACTTTGTGTCAGGAATTATTTTATTAATATCAATCTCGTTTGAATAACCTATGCCATTGCATTTAGGACAAGCACCATAAGGAGAGTTGAAACTAAAATTATTTGGCTCAGGCTCATTATAGGCAATACCTGTATCAACACACATAAGATTGCGGCTATAATGACGCACCTCTTGAGTATCGTGATTCATAATCAAAAGCATACCTTTACCTGCTGACATGGTTTGCTCAATGGATTTACTTAGTCTAGTTTCTATGCCTTCGCTTACTTTTATTCTGTCAACAACCAGCTCAATATCATGAGTTTTGTATCTATCGAGCTTCATACCGAACTCTATTTCGCGAAGCTCACCATCAACTCTAACTCTGCTATAACCTTGCTTTCGCTGCTGTTCAAAAACCTCTCTATAATGACCTTTTCTACCTTTTACCAAAGGAGCAAGTAGGAGTATCTTTTTGTCAGAAAAGTCATTTAAAATTTGCTCTAGGATTTGCTTATCGGTATATTGCACCATCTTTTTGTTGGTGTTATACGAATAGGCATCAGCCACACGAGCATAAAGCAAACGAAGAAAATCGTAGACCTCAGTAACAGTTCCTACTGTAGAGCGGGGATTTTTATTGGTTGTTTTTTGTTCAATTGAAATTACAGGACTCAATCCAGTGATTTTATCCACATCGGGGCGCTCAATATTGCCAATAAACTGGCGAGCATAGGCCGAAAATGTTTCCATATATCGCCTTTGTCCTTCGGCATAAATAGTATCAAAGGCAAGGCTTGATTTGCCGCTACCACTTAAGCCAGTTACAACTACTAATTGCTGACGAGGAATACTTATATTTACATTCTTAAGATTATGTGCTCTAGCACCTTCAACCACTAATAAATCATCATTTGCCATAGGAAATATCTATTATTTTGCTTCTCCAAAAACACCAAGAACAGTTTTTAGCTTATGTTTCATAGCTTCATAATTGCTCATGCTTTCCATGGGTAAATTAATATTATAAGTTCTTGCGCTACTATTATTTAATGAAGAGCGGCGCAGCCAAGGATTCAATTCTTTGAGCATACCATAAGATATATTATAGTTTTCGGCAAAATCACCCCATGATGCTACGCTGCTATCAACAGCAACAGTGTATGTTTCCAAAGGTGGAAAAAGATCAACTTCACGAAGCTGAAAACCATATTTTGATGGCTGCTCAAAAATCGCTTTTATGGATAAAATACGATATACGTACCGCGCGGTTTCTGAATTTAGAGAAAGGTCGTAGTAATTATCAACTTTTTGAGCATTCAATTGCTTTTGAATACCACTCATTCCTCTATTATAAGAAGCCGCCACTAAAGTCCAATTACCGAAGCGCTTATATGCATCATTCAGATATTCGCAAGCAGCCTGTGTAGCATTTTCTACATTATATCTTTCGTCAATATCCTTATTAACAGTGAGATTATACTCCTTAGCTGTGGAAGTCATAAACTGCCAAAAGCCACGAGCACCTGCAGGAGAAACTACATTCTCAAGTCCGCTTTCTATAAGTGCTAGGTATTTAAAATCATTGGGAATATTATTCTTTTCAAGGATAGGCTCTATGATAGGGAACCAGCGATTTGCTCTTTTAAAAAGTAGTAAAGTATTTGAATGCCAGTATGCATTTTTAAGAATTTCCTTCTCTAATTTCTCGCTAACAAAATATAAGTTCAAAGGAGCTTTTTCTCCTGCCAAGTCAATCATTATTGGCATTGGAGGATTAAAAACCTTATAATCTGTCTTATAAGTTTCGTAATAACCTTTTTGTGGTTTATCGTCAGTAGTTGTCGAAAAAGTAAAAACGGCAATAGCTATAAATAAAACAGCTACTGTGGATATATAAATTGCAATATTACGCATATGAGTATTCGTCTTGATAAGAATGATTTACAGAAAAATATTTGTTTATTTTTTCATAAAATATAATATTGCAAAGTAAATAAAAATAACACATAGATTAAGATTCATTTTGTTAATACTTGTTTGAAAAAACAATAATATTAGCAACATATTTTTTTACTTTTACGAAATATATAATTTTGACAGATAATATATAGAGTAATATTATCATTCTATTATTATAATCACATTTATTAGTGTCTATAATTATGATTTAGAACCAAATAGGTGTAATTGTCATTGAGGTAAATTAATTAGAAACAACAAAATCACTATAATGAAATTAAATTTAGGAAAGGCTTTAGTGTTTTTCGATTTAGAAACCACAGGAATAAATGCTGCAAAAGACAGAATAGTTGAGATAGCATTGCTTAAAGTTATGCCTGATGGCAGTGAGCATAAGCTAGAACAAAGAATAAATCCTGAGATAAAAATACCTAGACAAACATCAAATATTCATGGAATATTTGATGAAGATGTAAAGGATATGCCAACATTTAAGGAATATGCTCCTACGGTATTAAAATTTATTGATAATTCGGATTTGGCAGGATATAATTCCAACAGATTTGATGTGCCATTGCTGGTAGAGGAATTTATGCGTGCAGGCTTTGATTTTGATATGAAAAACCGCCGACTTATTGATGTGCAAACCATTTTTATGAAAATGGAACAGAGAACATTAAGCGCAGCAAATAAGTTTTATTTGGGTACTAAGTTAGAGAATGCACATTCGGCAATGGCTGATGTACAAGCAACTTACGATGTATTTAAAGCTCAGCTCGATAAATATAAGGAAATAGCTTACGAAGATAGAAAAGGGAATCTAAGCTACCCAGTAGTTAATGATATGAAAGAGCTTGCTAAATTTGCTACTTTCACCCGTAATGTTGACCTAGCTGGGCAAATTGTTTATGATGATAATGAGCAAGTTGTGTTCAATTTTGGTAAGCATAAAGGCAAAAAAGTTAGTGATATTCTTAAAAAGGAACCTAATTATTTTGATTGGATGATGAAGGCTGATTTCCCTGCATATACTAAGAAGGTATTGACAGAAATTAAGCTTCAAAACTTTAATATGGGTAAATAGATTCTGTATGCGTAGGTCGAAATCTAAGAAAAAACTAAAATTGAAAAATTGGCTTATTATTATAATATTGTCGGTTATTCTTTTGTTAGCATTTGGCTATATTTTTAAACGACCGATAATATATTATTCTAAGATATTGTATCATATAATTATACCTAGCGAGCAATATGAAGCTGTGGCTTCGTCAAATACAAAAACAAATTTGTATAGCAAAGTTCAAGTTCCATCGGGGGAAGTCTATGGCATTGATATATCACGATATCAGGGAGTTATTAATTGGAAGGTATTGAGTGCTTTTGAGTTTAAATATCATAAAATTGATTTCATGTATATAAAAGCCACTGAATCTACCGATTGGGTTGATAAGCGCTATAAATTGAATTGGAAGAACGCTCATAAATATGGATATATAAGAGGTGCATATCATTTTTTTGATCCTGATGTAGATTCTAAATCGCAGATGGATAATTTTTTCTCGAAAGTAACATTAAAGAAAGGCGATTTACCTCCAATGCTTGATGTTGAAAAGGAGAGTAAAATTACAACTAGCGAATATCGTAAAAAAGTGATGGAGTGCTTGCAAATGATGGAAGTACATTACGGAATGCGACCAATGTTATATACTCATCAATCGTTTTACGATTCGTATTTTGCAGCAAATGAGTTTAGTGGGTATTCATTATGGATATCGCGATTGAAACAGAGCAAACCCAAGCAGAAGAACTGGGTAATTTGGCAATTTTCGCATCATGCGGTAGTGCCAGGTATTGACGAATATGTTGATTTCAATGTATTTAATGGCAGCTTGAATGACTTTAAAATATTACAAAAGAAATAAAATAGTAGAATTATGAAGATTATTTGTATCGGAAGAAATTATGTAAATCATGCCAAGGAGCTTAATAATCCAGTTCCTGAAATTCCTGTATGGTTTATGAAACCACAAACATCATTATTAACTAAGAATAAAGATTTTTTTCATCCAGAGTTTTCTCAGGAGATTCATTTCGAAACAGAGCTTGTATATCGTATAAATAGAGTAGGTAAGTATATTGAGGAAAAATTTGCTCATACTTATTATGACGCCATAGGAATAGGCTTTGATTTTACTGCCAGAGATTTACAGAGCGAATTTAAAGCCAAGGGATTGCCTTGGGAACCAGCAAAGAGTTTTGATGGATCAGCACCAATAAGTGAGTTTATTCCTATTGCCGAATTCAATAATTTGGATAAAATAGAGTTTAGCATGAATAAAAATGGTGAGCCTACACAGCAAGGAATAAGCACTGATATGATATTCTCCATAGATAAAATCATTGCTTATGTATCGCAATTTGTAACACTTAAAATAGGAGACTTAATTTATACAGGAACACCAGCAGGAGTTGGCCCTATTGAAATTGGAGATACTTTGCAAGCTTATATTGGTGAAAAATTAATGCTTACAACTAAGATAAAATAAATTGAATAAAATATCTCACATACTATTGGGTATTGCACTTTTATTTTCCATAATAAAGAGTGAAGCTCAAATATTGCCTCCGAGTGATCAGCTTGATACAGCCAAACTGTATACTGTTGGAATCATTGGAGGTTCATTTTATGTGGGCTCGGTAGTGGGGTTGAATTACGCATGGTATAAGGACTATGATAGATCGGCCTGGCATTCGTTCAACGATAATGGCGAATGGTGTCAGATGGACAAGATAGGACATATGGGTACATCTTATTACCTTGGCAAGGTTGGTTACGATTTGCTGCGTTATTCTGGAATATCGCACAAAAAATCGACTTTTTATGGTGGAAGTTTTGGTTTCCTATACCTTACATCCATTGAAATGCTTGATGCTTATAGCACAAATTGGGGTTTCTCTTGGGGCGATGTAATGGCAAATGCTAGTGGCTCGGCCTTATTTATCGGTCAGTCGTTAATATGGAAGGAGCAACGCATAAGCATGAAATACAGCTTCCATACCACACCCTATGCACAAATGCAACCTAATCTCTTGGGTAGCAGTCTGCCAGAGCAAATGCTTAAAGACTATAATGGTCAGTCGCTTTGGTTTAGTGCCAATGTGTACAGCTTTCTACCCAAGGATACTTGGTTCCCAAAATGGCTGAATATAGCTGTGGGATATGGTGCCGAAGAGATGGTAGGAGCTTTTGCAAACTCTAATAAATACAGCCAATACAGTAGGTATAGGCAATATTATATATCACTAGATGTTGATTGGACAAGGATTCCAACAAGGTCTAAGTTCTTAAAATCTTTCTTTAATATTATAAGTTTCGTAAAATTTCCGGCACCTGCCATAGAGTTTAGCAATGGCGGTACGGTTTTTCATGCAATCTATTATTAATAACATATAAAGCTTTGTCAGATAACACAATAAATAAAAATTATTATAGCCTTAGGCAAATACTGGAGAGTGTAAGCAACGTAATAAAAGGTGCTTATACTCAGCCGTATTGGATAAAGGCAGAGATGATAAAGCTTAATCATTATCCCAAAAGTGGGCATTGCTATCCCGACTTGGTGGAGAAAGGTAATGGCAAGATAAAAGCTCAAATGCGATCAACATTATGGAGTGGAAATTATGAGAAGATAAATTCTAAATTTCGTAAAATTACTGGCCGTGAGCTTAATGATGATATGAATATACTGTTTCTTGCAGAAGTGAAATTTGATGCTATCTATGGTTTTTCGTTGAATATAATTGATATAGATGCTGACTATGAGTTAGGAGTGCTAGCTAAAGCAAAGAATGACTGTATTTTAAAGCTTAAGAAAGAAGGCATTTATGATAACAACAGACAGCTTAAATTGCCACTATTGCCTCAACGAATAGCTGTGATTTCTGATGAAACAAGCAAAGGGTATAAAGATTTTAGAAGCATAATAGACAATAATACAAGAGGATATAAGTTCTTTTATATGTTGTTTCCATCATTATTGCAAGGCGATGCGGCTGTGGGTACAATGATAAATCAGCTGAGGCAAATAAAGAAATTAAAACATCATTTCGACCTAGTGGCAATTATAAGAGGTGGTGGTGGAGATGTTGGAATGGATTGTTATAATAGATATGAATTGGCTGCTGAAGTAGCAAATTTTCCGTTGCCAATAATTAGTGGTATTGGGCATTCTACCAACGAAACAGTGGTAGAAATGGTTGCTCATTATAATCCAATTACACCTACTGATTTGGCTTATTTATTGCAGCAAAAATTTGATAATAATGCAGTTAATATTAGCGACTATCAGGGTATAGTAGAGGGATTTACTAAAGATTATATGAATGAAAAGATTAGTGTGATAAATAATCAAACTAATTATGTAATTAATAAATCGAAGGAACTATTAAACCAACAAAATAGCATATTACAATCGCTTAAGCAAACGACAATATTTTCGGCACGAACGCTAATAAGTTCACAGTCTAATAGTATTGTTCATATTAGCAATAAGTATAAATTTGCTATTCAGAAAAGGCTATCGTTGGAAGAGCATAAAATTGATAGAAACACTAAATCAATTTATAGTATTGCCAAGAATTTATTGATAAACCAAAATCAGAAGATTAAGTTTGTTGGAGAAAAAATCGAATTACTTAAACCAGACAATTTATTAAAGAAAGGTTATAGTTATAATACCATAAAAGGTAAGATTATTACCAATTTGGATAATATAAAAATAGGAGATAAGCTAATAACGAAAACCTATAGCGGAGAAATTGAAAGTGAAATAAAGAAAATCAAGAAATATGACTAAAGAGAATTTGAAATACGATGATGCAATGCTAGAGCTAGAAGAACTAGTACGCGAGATGGAATATGGCGAAATATCTGTTGACGAATTATCCGAAAAGATAAAGAGATCAGCATTTCTTATAAAGTATTGTAAATCAAAGCTAAAAAGCACTGAAGAGGACGTTGCCGAGATAATTAAAGAAATGTCGGAAGAAGGTTAAAATCCTATTAATAAGTATTTGACAATAAGCTAGAATAAAGCTTTATTATTAATATTTTTGATAGATTAAGGTATATTCTTTACTGAAGTAATTAATTATAATAAAACTCCATTATTGAATATTTATACATTATTGGTATTATACAAACTACCTAATAAATACAAAATTATAAGCACATGAAATATATAGAATTAAACTGCAAAGTAGAGCCACAAGAGGCTGCAAATGAGATATTAATGGCAGAGCTTGCTGAAATAGGTTTTGAGAGTTTTGAAGAAACTGATGAAGGATTAAAGGCATTTATTCAGGAACCAGATTTTGATAAAGAAGCTATTGATAATATGTATGTTATGGGTATCGATGCTTTCAAAATCACTTATGAAGTAAATGAGATAGCTGACCAAAATTGGAATGCCAAATGGGAAGAGAATTATCCACCAGTGGTAATTGCCGAAAGAGTAGCAATTAGAGCACCTTTTCACGATCCTTTTGATGTAGAATATGATATTGAGATTGAGCCAAAGATGTCATTTGGTACCGCACATCATGCAACTACTGCACAAATGATTAAGCTTATTTTGGATAATGAAGTAAAGGATTTAGAAATCCTTGATATGGGAAGTGGAACTGCGGTATTGGCCATATTGGCTTCCATGCGAGGGGCTAAGCATGTAGATGCAATTGATAATGACGAATGGGCTTATAATAATGCATTGGAGAATGTTGGCCGCAATAAAATTGATAATGTAAAAGTTGAGCTTGGAGATGCTGCATTGCTAAAAGATAGAAAATACGATTTAGTGATTGCTAACATTAATAGAAACATATTACTAAATGATATTCAGCATTATGCAAAATGTATGAGTAAAGGTAATCTGCTATTTTTGAGTGGATTTTATGAGTCGGATATTAAAAAACTTAGTGAAGAAGCATCAAAATATGGGCTAGATTATCAGCATCATGGAGTAGATAGAGATTGGGTTGCTGGAGTTTGGAAAATGAACTAATCATTTATATATGATTGGTTTTATGAAACATAATCCATAATTTATACAAAAACAAAATTACAATAAATGCGAATACTTCTATTATTAACCATCTTTTTATTATCACTAAGTATTAGTGCTCAGAAAAAGTATAGCTTTTCCAATAGAGATGATAAGTTCTTGTTTGAATATCAGGAATTCATGTCTATGAAAGTGTCTAAGGATACCAAGAAAAAAGTAGAAGATCAGATGCTAATAATTGCGCCTTTTTGGAATAGTGATACGTTATCGAAAAAGGAGAAAATGTCGATTATAAGCATGTGTAATCTTATGATAGGCAAGAGATTTAATGCTCATCCTAGCTTTGAGTATTTGATGGATAATATACTAGCAGTAAAGCGTGATCAGGTAAATAAAGATATTTTTGATGATTGGTTTACTTCCATCGGATATTACGTAAAAAAGCGAAGAAAAGGTTATCTTCACAGGTATTTTCAAGCTTCAACACGATTTTTTAATACTCACTATATTCACGATAAATCAAAAAAAGTTTGGAAGATATCAAACCCTAAAGTACGGATTGAGATTATAGATAATAAGCCCATTTATAGTTTTGATACAGTAAACCTTGTTGGAACAACAGGAAAAGATTCAACTTATATTTGGCAAACTACAGGAAGCTATTATCCACTTCAAGAAAAGTGGGTAGGGCATGGTGGTAAAGTTTTTTGGACTCGTGTATCCTTTGAGGAGAGTACAGTATGGGCAAAGTTGCGTGATTATAAAATAAGCCTTAAAAGTGCTTTATGGACTGCCGATTCGGTAATGTTTTATGACAGACGCAACTTTTCTTATGGCTTAATGGGTAGCTTTAAAGATAAATATAGCTATTCCAAGCAAGATAGCAATGCACGATATCCAGCATTTAGCTCTTATCGACACGATTTATCAATTAAGGATATATACGAAAATGTTGATTACCTAGGAGGTTATGCCTTAAATGGTAGAAGTATGATTGGTAGTGCTGAGGGCAAAAACAGAGCATATTTTATTTTTAAGCATGGCGAAAAAAAGTTTGTTTATGCAGGAGCTAGGACATTTGTAATACAAAGAAATAGGATTCTTTCAGAAAAAGTTACAGTAACAATTTACCTCGAAAGTGTTGATACTATTACTGGAGAGAAAACCATAGATTCGATATATCACCCAGGTCTTAGTTTGTATTATTCTGATACAAAAAAACACCTATCAATATACCGAAAGGATGCAGGGATGGCGAAAACTCCATTTTCTGATTCGTATCATAAGGTAGATTTATATGTTGAGGAATTGAACTGGAAATTGGGAGAAGACTATATTGACATGAAATCGATACAGCAAAAAGGTATCGAAAGTAGAGCGTATTTTGAGTCAGAAAACTATTTTTCTATTTCAAGATATAAGATTTTACAAGGATTAGACAGAAGAAACCCTGTTGAGGCAGTTAATGATTTTACGGAGCAGCAAGGATTTGATGAGTTTTATGCCGAAGATTTTGGTAATTATATGCGAATGAGTAAAGAGTCTACCATTGCGTACTTATTAAATTTGGCTTCTAAGGGGTTTTTATTATATGATTTTGATGATGATTATGTATACGTAAAACCAAGTGTAAAAGTATATGTTATGGCTCATCGTGGCGAGGTTGATTATGATGTAATTTCCTTTAAATCATACACTAATGGAATTATCCCTAATGCAAGTTTAAACCTTACCAATAATGATATTATACTGCAAGGTATAGGCATGGTTCACCTTTCTGATTCGCAGGATGTGCAAATTATTCCTCGACATGGTAGGGTAGTGCTCAAAAAGAATAGAGATTTCTTATTTGCTGGTAAAATTATGGCTGGTAGATTTGATATTCATGCTAGGGATGTATATTTTAGCTATGATAAATTTAAGCTAGACATGCCCCATATTGATTCACTGCGTTTTAAGGTAGAATCTTTTGAAGAGAATGATTATGGTGAGCATCCATTGGTAAGGGTAAAAAATGTTATTCAAAACCTTAATGGGTATATTCTTATCGACCATCCAAATAATAAATCGGGTAGGGAGGGCTTTGCCGAATATCCTATTCTTAATAGTAAATCGCGATCATATGTTTATTATGATAAAGCTGAAATTTATGACAGAGTTTATAACCGCGATAAGTTTTTCTATAGGCTAGAATCCTTTGTGATTGATAGCTTGGATGATTTTAAAACTGAAGGACTAAAGTTTGAAGGGTATTTATCCTCGGGTGGAATATTTCCTGATATAGATGATCCACTAATTGTTATGCCCGATTATTCATTGGGATTTATTACAAATACTGGTACGGCAGGAATGTCGGTATATGGTGGTGTGGGACGTTTTACTGATACCATACGACTAAGTAATGAGGGATTAAGAGGAAGTGGGAAATTAAATTATCTGACATCTACAGGAAATTCAGATGATTTCATATTATTTCCAGACTCAACAAATGCAATTCTGCAAACTTATGATATAAAAGAGGTTAAAAGTGGTACAGAATATCCGCCGGTTATTACTAGCAATGTAGATATGCATTGGGAACCATATAATGATGTAATGCATGTGTATACTCGCAATGAAGATGAGCCATTTAATATGTATGATACTGAGGCTGTGCTATTAGGCAATTTATCATTATCGTCAAAAGAGCTAGAAGGAGGCGGTTTAATTAGTATTAAGAATGCTGAAATGGAGGCTGATACCTTTAACTTCAAAAACAGGACATATGCAAGTGCTGCTTGTATGTTTAGACTGAAAACATTTGTAGATGTGCAAGAAGATAACCTTGATGATATGGATAGCTTTGAGGATAAAGAGGAGTTTGCTTTCTCTACTCAAGAATTATTTATTGCAAAAGTAGATTTTGATAAGCGAAGAGCTGATTTTGAAAGTACCACAGGAGCAAAATTGGTAGAGTTTAAAGAGAATTTATATATGTGTTTTATGGATAAATTTACTTGGTATATGGATGAGGATAAAACCGAATTCTCGGCTAAGGAAGACCCTATGGCACTTACCAAAGGTAAAAATATTCGTGAAATATCTGATATGGCACTTAATGGTACTCAATTTATTTCTACTCACCCCGATCAAGATAAGCTTAACTTTATGTCGCAAAGAGGGGTGTACTCTCAGCGTAAGAAGTTAATTCATGCTTTTGGAGTTCCAATGTTAACGGTTGCTGATGCTGTTATTATCCCTGGTAATAACGAAATTAAAGTATATACAAAAGCCGATATGGAAGAAATTACTGATGCTGAGCTTTTGGTGAATATAGAAACTAAGTATCATACTATAAAGAGTGGTGTATTTAAAGTAAGAGGAAAGCATAGCTATTCAGGACGAGGAACTTATGACTATAAAGACGAAGATGGGTGGGTTCAGAATATTTTCTTCGATAAAATAGAAGTAGATACTGCGGGCTTTACAGTAGGTTATGCTACTATTAAAAATGAAGATAATTTTTCACTGAGTAGATATTTCGAATTTGCTGGAGATGTTACTATTGTTGGAGTTAATAAATATTTGAATTTTAATGGAGGCACAAAAATCAATCATAAATGCGATACTTTAGAGCATTCGGCTATTGCTTTTGAAGCTAATATTGATCCTGTAAACATTGAGATACCCATTGATGAGAATATACAAACTGTAGAAGGTTTTAGGGTTTATAGCGGTTTGAAAAGTAAAGTAAATAATGGACAAGTATATTCGGTATTCCTTTCGGAGAAAGGCAGTAGAACCGATAATATTGTTATGCAAAGTAGTGGTAAGTTGATTTTTGATAAAATTTCTCAGGAGTATAGAATTGCTTCTGAAGAAAAACTATCGCAGCGAAGTTTACCAGGTAACTATCTAAGTTTAAGCAGAAGAAACTGTGTAGTTTATGCCGAAGGTGAGCTAAATATAGTATTTAATACTGGGCATGTACAAGCAACAACTTATGGTAAAGCACGCTATTATACTAAACTAGATTCATCGGCATTTTCTATTTCAATACCATTGAACTTTCATTTTAATGAAGATGCTTTGGAGATGATGGCTATGGACCTTAACGATAGAATGGGTTTAGGAGCAATTGACCTTGAGAATGATGTTTATAAGGTGATGCTGAACAATAAGCTTGGACAAGAAATGTCGGATAACCTAAGTAGTAAAATCATTACTAACGGTGGTGAATATCGCAAGGTTCCTAAAGAGCTATTGAGCACAATATTTATATCTGATGTACGAATGAAATTTAACCCACGTACAAGATCATTTGTGTCAATTGGGGATATCGGAATTGCTAGTTTGGGAAAGTATCAAGTACTAAAATATGTACCCGGAAAATTGGAAATACTTAATAAGAAGGGTAGGTTTGTAATAACAATTGCCTTTGACTTGGGAAGTAAAGAATACTATTATTTTGAGATTAAAGGAAATAATACAGCAGGGCAGGTGCTAGCTTATTCTTCTAATAAGGAGTTTGTTAGATTAATAAAGGAAAGCAAATCTGATGACCGTAAGTTTAAAGCCAAAGGAAAACAGCCTAAATTTAATTATTATCTAAGTACACCAATTAAGTTTAAGAAATTCATGAGAATGATGAAGATGAAGGAGTAGCATAAATTCACGAATTTATGCTATGACTGATATCTAGATACACGAATCTATGCTATTCTGATATTGGTGCACACCAATTTATGCAATGACTGAATTTAATTCACAAAAATCTTATAAACATCTGAGTTTTACGACCTAGCGTCAGTGTCGCTTTAAGCGACGCCGACGCTTTATTTATATTAGGATTGAAGCTTTGTTTTGCATAATATTATTGAATACAGTATAACATTATGTTAAATAGAAACAACAAATATTTGTATTTATGGTATTAGGGCAGATGTTAAACGATTAATATAGG
>NIUZ01000168.1 GCA_002254285.1 Bacteroidetes bacterium 4572_112
CTTTAATGTCGTTGGCATTATTTATAAGATGTGCTACATTACGTTTTATTAGCATATTGCATCCAGCAGAGTTTTTATCTTTGGGTCTGCCAGGTATTGCAAATACATCGCGGTTATAATCGATAGCCAAGAAAGCTGTTATTAATGATCCGCCACGAGCTTTTGATTCCACAACCAATGTTGCATCCGACATGCCGGCAACTATACGATTGCGCATCGGAAAGTTTTCCCTATTGGGTTTTGAACCGCTCACAAACTCAGTCAATAAACCACCTTGGCTAACCATTTTCTCTGCATACTTTCTATGCTCGGCAGGATATATTCTGTCCAAACCATGGCCAAGAACACCCACTGTATTTAGCCCATTTACTAAAGCACTCTTATGACTACAAGCATCAATGCCATAAGCCAATCCGCTAACAATAAGTGTATTTGTATCTTTGAATTGAGAAATAATTTCATCACATATTTCAGTTCCTTGTTCGCTAGCTTGCCTAGTACCAACAATAGAAAGAACCTGTGCTGTATTCAAATCCGTATTTCCTTTATAATAAAGTAGGATAGGACCATCATCACAATTTTTTAGACGTTGAGGATAATCTTCATCCAAGAAAAATAGCGGTTTGATATTATGCTTTTCAATGAATTTAATCTCTTTTTCGGCACGACTCATTACCTCAGCAGATTTTAGCGACCTGATAAGTACATTACCAATTTGCGGAATTTTTTGAAGATTTTTGCTAGTTTCTTTAAAAATAGCCTCTACACCACCACAATATGCTATTAGTTTCTTGGCATGAATATCACCAATTTTAGGAACTAATTTAAGTGCAATTTGATATTGTAAATCTGAATTCAATTTTTTGTTTTTTATTTAAAATACTATCAAAATATTATTGAATATTTTGATAGTATTTTTATTATTTATTCTTTTGCATCGTCAGTATCACTTGTAATTTCAGGGTTCTCATGTGCTTCCTTATCCTTATATAAGAATCTCTTAATCTTTTTAGTAGGAGTCTTAACAAAAGGCTCTTTTTGTTCAAATATATTTGTAAGTCTTGAGAATCGGCTAACTTCTACATTAACCGATTTACGAATACTCGCAAGAATATCAGCAACTTCTTTTTCCATTTCTATTGCCTTATTTTTCATATTCTTGAACTGCTTATTTATCTCTTCTTGGTTAAGCTCAACACGTGCTACAACCTTACCTTTTAGTTCATATACTAGAGATTCTAATACCCATTCGCTCTTATTAATAGCAGCTTCAATTTCCTCAGGGAAAATATTTTCACCACTAGGACCAAGAATCATATTCTTAATTCTTCCCTTGATATGCAGGTAATTATCTTTATCAAAAATACCGGTATCACCAGTAATAAAACCACCATCCTCGGTAAATACCTCAGCAGTTTTCTCGGGGTCATTATAATAACCCTGCATTACGTTTGGTCCGTAGGCAATAATTTCGCCTTCTTTAGTTATAGGATCAATATTTCTAAGTTTAAGAGTAACTCCATGAATTGCAGGACCACAAGAACCAACACGGCAATTATGAGGCCATGTACCAGCAATTAAAGGTGAAGTTTCTGTAAGTCCATAACCAATGGCATAAGGAAAATCCGCTTCAAAAAGAAAACGCTCAACATCATGATCAAGCTTAGCTCCACCAATTCCGAAGAAACCTAATGAACCACCAAATGTGCTATAAAGTTGTTTTCCTGCCATTTTATGCATAATTTTTCGCATAAAAGGTACGTTTTCGTAAAGAAATTTCTTAGTAGCTGATTTTGTAAGCTCAGGTCTAATTTTAGATTTATATATTTTTTCAATAATTAAAGGTACGGTAAGCATAATAGTAGGCCTAACGCTCTTAAGTGCTGGCATCATTACTGAAGCAGTAGGTGGCTTTTGCAAATAACTTATAGAATAACCACACATTACAGGGAGCAAATTACCCAAGGTAAATTCCAAAGTATGCGACATTGGAAGTAGTGAAAGTCCTCTATCGTTTTCGTTAGTATTATATGTATTCCAACCTTGAATGGTGTTGGCAATTAAATTTGCATGAGTTAGCATTACACCCTTTGAAGTGCCTGTTGTACCACTAGTATATATAATTGAAGCTAATTCATCAGATTTTACATCAGGGAATTTAATATCGTCAATTTCACCTTTATTTTCTTCACAGAATTTAGAGAAATCACTTTCTTTTTTCACCTCATCCTTTTTATGAATATGCATAGTGAAATCCGAAAGCAGAATAATTGTTTTGCCAACCATAGTATCTTCAATATACAACTTACGATATAGAGTAGGAGATACGAATAGCACTTTTGCTTCTGAATGCTTAAGAATATTCTCAACCTCGGTAGTAGAAAAATCTGGAAGAACAGGAACCGCTATACCACCAATTGCAACAATAGCAAAATATGAAATTAGCCAATTAGGGCTATTCTCGCTCCATATTGCTACTTTGTCTCCCTTATTAATACCATGTAGCTGAAGATGATAAGAAAGTTTTTTAACTTTATTCTCAAATTCTTTATATGTAATAAAATCTTCGCCAACAAAAGCCAAAGCTTTATTATTAGGCATCTTTTTGGCAGTGTCTTTAAGGAAAGAAAATAAATTCAAATCCTTAACTTGCTCTAAAGTATATGGAGCGGTCATATGTTTTATGTTTTTGAATGTGTATGCAAGTAACAGTATCTTGCACTTATTTTGTTTGTTCAATGCAAATATACTGATTATCTTTAACGATTATCTATATTAATACTTTATTTATATATGAATTTAGCAATATTTAATTAAATATTTATTATCAATAAAATATACACATAAAAAAAGTCAAAATAAAAAAGGCAGTCAAATAATTGACTGCCTTTAAATTACATTATTTCGATATTATAAAAACTCCACATCATTTTTCTTAGTGATTTTCTCACAATAATGACATTTCATTTTCAAATCATCTTTATCAGTTACATAAAACTTAGTAGCAACCTTTTGGTGGTTTGTAATACATTTAGGATTAATGCATTTAGCAAAACCCTCAACTGTATCAGGAATAGTAACACCTGATTTCTTAGTCACATCAAAATTGCGAATCTCAATAAGAGTAGCAGTAGGAGCAACAAGGCTGATTTTGTTAATTTCTAGATCTTCAAAAAAGCGGTTACTTACTTTAATAAGTCCTTTTTTACCGTATTTTTTTGAATCCAAATTGGCACCAAAGTATATTTGGTCTTCAAAATTCTCAAGATTAAGAATTCGCATTACTTGTAATACATGGCCAGTAGGGATATGATCGATTACAGTTCCATTTTCTAGAGCTGATACTTTTAATTCTGTTTTCTTATTTTCCATAATAATTGTTATCTAACACAAATTAGTATAATGGTTTATCGTAAACCTAAAATTGAAGCCAATAATGCTTGACGTACAAAAACTCCATTTTGAGCTTGTTGAAAATAATGAGCTTTCTCATTAGTATCTACATTTTCGTCAATTTCGTTTACACGAGGCATTGGGTGAAGAATTCGTAAATTATCGCGAGAGTTTTCTAACATAGAGTTCTCTAGGATATAAGAGTTCTTTACTCTTTCGTACTCCAATTGATCAGCAAAACGCTCTTGCTGAATGCGTGTCATATAAAGGATATCTGTTTTCTCAATCACCTGACTAATATCAGTATACTGCTCATATGTGTGACCATTTGCAATAATAAAATCTTTGATAGAACGAGGTAGCTTAAGTTCAAATGGTGATACCAAATGAAAGCGTGTGTTCTTAAACATACTTAATGCAATTACTAGAGAATGCACAGTACGACCATACTTAAGGTCACCAACCAAAGCAATATCTAATCCATCAAGTGTGTTCTGGGTTTGCATTATCGAATATAAGTCCAATAAGCATTGAGTAGGATGCTGATTTGCACCATCACCAGCATTAATAACAGGAGTATCGTTAAGCTCAGAAGCAAATCTTGAGCTACCCTCCAATGGATGACGCATTACTATTAGATCCGAATAAAGCGAAATAGTTTCAATTGTATCGCGCAATGACTCACCTTTTTTTACACTAGAGCTCGAAGCATCAGTAAAACCAATAACCTTACCACCAAGTTGCATAATAGCACTTTCAAAACTTAAGCGAGTACGTGTTGATGGCTCAAAAAATAAACTAGCAATCACATGATTTTCTAGGATTTTCTGACGAGGATTTGCCTCAAATTCTTCAGCAATTTTTAAGATATGTAATATCTCTTCTTTGCTGTAATCGTTTATTGAAATCAGACTTCTATTCTTCATAATAATCTATATATTGAAAAAATGACAAAAAAATAGCCACTTAATAAAAAGTAGCTCTTGATTTGGTCCTATATCGCCACCAGCACCTTGAGCACCATAAGCCAATTCCGAAGGAATAAACAAACGATATTTACTTCCTGTGTTCATCAACTGAAGAGCCTCAACCCATCCGCCAATAACACCATTTACAGGAAAACTAGCAGGTTGACCTCTGTCTATTGAGCTATCAAATACTTTTCCGTTAGGAAGTGTACCATGATAATGAACAGTGACAGTTTGCTCAGCTGTTGGCTTCTCGCCTTTACCTTCTTCTAATACTTCGTATTGAAGTCCAGAGTCTGTAACAGTAACCTCGGCGCGTTTTGCATTTTCTATCAAAAACTTATCGCCTTCTTCTTTTTTAGCTTCTACAACATCTGTTTGAACACGTACATATTCGTCATTCAAAATCTGATTCATTTCCTCTGGCTGAATCTTAATGCTTTTCTGGTAAACGTCTCTTAATCCGTCAGTAAACGCATCAAAATCTTCAATTGTGAAACCTTGTTGTTTCATGCCTTCGCCAATATTGACGCCTAAGCTATAACTTAATTTATTCATTTATGTTCTATTTTAATTTTCGCTTGCAAAGATACATCAGCAATGTTTATTATTGATGTTTTTTTTTACTTTTTTTTTATAAAGTTAAAATTATATTTTCTCTAAATTATCGAGTTCAAGCCATCCTTCACTACCACTTGCTATTCGTATCTTTTGCCATTTTGAGCTCTTTTCCAATAGCTCTACTTTTGTTCCTTGATGCAATATAAATATTGTGCTACTCTTGGTGTCAGGAGCACTTTTAATGTCAATGGTTGGCGTAAATACGATTGCAGTATTATGATTTACTTTCTCTTTATAGCTTTTATAACCAATTAGGCCACTAATAAATGTAAGTATTAAAAACACCATAGCCATTGATAGCCACAACTGACGCTTATTATTCATAGTGAAAAACATTATCACAAAAGTTAGAAACACTAACAGTAGTCCAATGTTTACTGTAGTCCATTGGGCTTCGTTAAGACTATTGCGTATTTCAACATACAAAGTGCGCAGAAAGAACTCTGGTACGGTTTCAATCTTATCGGCAATACGAGTATTTGCTAATTCTATATTATATATAATGTCCGCATTATTAGGTTCAATCTTTTTTGCTTTTTCAAAATATAATAAAGCTTTTGGTATATTATCTAATTTGAAATATGCATTGCCTATATTGTAATATATAGCCGCTGATTCAATATTATTATTTAATAACGAATTGTAAAGCTGAATTGCTTGTTCGTAATTTGCTTCATTGTATAGCTCATTGCCTTTCTCAAAAGCATCTTCGTTATTGGCAAACAACGAAAATGGGATTAATATACTTATTATAATTATGCTTAGTATCTTGCTCATATAAGTTCTATTTTAGAGTTTTTTCAATTTTACTTATAACATTTATCGATTTGCTATAAATATCGCTAATACCCTTTTGCTCACTTTTAGGAGCATATCTTGCGTATTCACACTGTTCTATAAGTCCTGCAATTTCGTTAATATCGTTATCGTCAATATTTTGCTCTTTAAGTTTGCTCTTTGCTATATCCATTGATAAGTCTGACAGGCTAATGGCAAACTTATCTGACAAATATCCCCAAAGTGCTTTTGATGTTTCTTCATAAAAAAGTGCATCATCATTGCTTTCCATAGCTTTCTTGGCTACTTTAAGTCGCTTTTTAGCCATTTTAGTTGCTTTCTTCAATCGCATTAGTGACTTATTTGAGAACTTACGTTCTTGCTTTTTGATCATAATGATTATTAGCACCGCAAAAATAGGGGATAGTAACATCCATAGTAAATGCGAAAGGGAATTAAAACTATGAAAGCCTTTTTTGTTAACATCTCCAATTTGTAATTGTATATGCCGAATATCTTTACCAACATACTTAATCTCGTCGCGACTAACTGCGGCATTGCCTCTAGAATTAGCTACTCCACCTTCGCCACGCAGTACGCTTATATTTATATCCTTAGATTTACTGGTTTCAAATTGCTCAGTTTTTGGATTAAAATATGTAAAACCAAAACTAGGAATTACAAAATCGCCTTCATTACCAGGAATTATTAAGTATTCGTATGTTTTAGAGCCACTTACACCTTTAGTGCTACGCGTAATACTCTTTGATACTTTGGGATCATAAACCTCAAAATCAGGTGGAAATTCAATCTTAGGCAAATCCAATAACCCTATATTTCCTTTTCCGCTAATCTTAATTTTTAGATTTAAAGCATCATTGGTTTTCAGTTCAGTTTTGTCAATGGTGGTAGTCATTTTAAAATCACCAACAATACCATTAAAGCTACTTGGCCTTTTTGCAGGAAGTGGCTTTACATTAATTTTCACTTTTGCAGATTTAAGCTTAAGCTCTTGATTATCGTAATATTGTACTACATTGCCATACATCATTTGCTCCATACGGTCGCGAGCACGGCGTTTCTTTATTAACTGAACTATAATATCCAAATTTGATTTTCCTATAATAAGTTCGCCACTTTTTTGAGGAAATAGTATGGATTTCTTAAGTGTTACCACATTATACTTCACTCCATTAATTACCTCTGTTTCTAATTTCAAGTCGCCAATGTCAATAATCTCTTTATAGAAATTCTTAAGTGCAGGTTCCTTAAAATCAGTGATATTTGCAATACGCTCTTTAGAATAAAGCTTTTGTGTAAGAATAATTGGCTCGCCCATATACACACTTTTGTTGCTTACTATGGACTTAATAAATACATTGCCTTCAGCTTTAAAATCGGGATTAATGATTTCTGCTTGTGTGGTATTTCCATCAACACTTTTTATAACCTCTATTTTAAGTTCTACTGTTTTATGTATTTTATCGTCTATCTCAATACGTGCTGCAGGTAGGGTATAAGTGCCAATTTTTGTAGCTCTAAGATAATAAGTATATGATTTTACGCTACTGCGTGATGTACGCCCATTTACTATTGACATACTAGTTTGAGAGCTCACACTTGGGCCACCCAAGAGCTGAAAGTTCTTAAATTCTGGCCCCTGAAAATCTCCATCATGGTCACAGGTGTAGGTAACCCTAAATTGAGCCTGATGTTCGACCTTTCGAGGTGCATCAACGGTAAATTTAACACCCTGACTGTATGCTGAAAAGCTACTGCTTATCAAAACTACCAAAAGTATTAATGTGTTTTTATATATCTTATACATATTGTTTAAATATCAATATTTATTACCAATCTTTCTCTGTTTTAACAGCTTTTACTCTAGCTTTCTTTTTTTCAAGCTTCTCCTTAGTTTCCTTCTCTTTCTCCGCTACAGCACGCAATAAACGCTCTGTCTCCTTCTTATCCATAGTTCGCTTCTCATCCTGCTGCTCTCCTTTATCCTTATCTTTATCCTTGTCCTCATCCTCATCCCCTTTATCCTTATCCTTATCTCCTTTATCCTTTTCTTCGTCCCCTTTATCCTTATCTCCTTTATCCTTATCCTTATCCTTAT
>NIUZ01000026.1 GCA_002254285.1 Bacteroidetes bacterium 4572_112
GGTGGCCGTTTTGAAGCTAAAAATCTTCTTTCTTATATAGGAGCTCACTAGGAGCTATTGCAGGCGCAGGAATATTATACCTTATTGCTAGTGGAAAAGCAGGCTTTGATGTTACTTCAGGTTTTGCTTCCAATGGATACGGAGAACACTCTCCTGATGGCTATAATATGATGTCGGCTCTTGTTATTGAAATTTCTATGACATTCTTTTTCTTGATTGTAATATTAGGTGCAACACGTAAAAATGCTCCAGCAGGTTTTGCAGGAATAGCAATAGGCTTAGCACTTACACTTATACACTTAATTAGCATCCCAGTAACTAATACATCAGTAAATTCAGCACGAAGCACTTCGCAAGCAATATTTGCTGGTGGTGATTTTACTGGTCAATTATGGTTGTTTTGGGTAGCCCCAATTATAGGAGCTATAATAGCAGGATTAGTGTATAAATTCCTCGCTCCAAACGAAGAATAAGACGGTTTTTCATCAAAAAGTATCATAAGGATAGCTATAAATTAGGTAGTTATCCTTATTTTTTTACCTATTTTTTGATTTATATAGCATTTAATTATTTGTTTATCAAACAAATAAAAAATCATCAAAAAAATATCGATATTTTTTAATAAAATACTTGGAGAAAATAAAACTTAGTGTATCTTTGCAGTCGCTTCAACGGAAGTAATTCTACTGAAGAAAAATTCCTCTTTAGCTCAGTTGGTTAGAGCACCTGACTGTTAATCAGGGTGTCCTAGGTTCAAGTCCTAGAAGAGGAGCACTAAAAAGCCGCATTTATGCGGCTTTTTTTGTTTATAGCAAATACTATTTAACTCAATAAGATATAGAACCTGATCCGAGAAAATCGGGAGGTGTCCTAGGTTCAACCCCGATGGCTATCGGGGCTAGAAGAGGAGCACCGAAAGCCGCATTTATGCGGCTTTTTTTGTTTACAGCAAAATACTATCTAGCTCAATAAGGTAATGCACCTGATTCCGAGAAAATCGGGAGGTGTCCTAGGTTCAACCCCGATGGCTATCGGGGCTAGAAGAGGAGCAAAATTAAAGCTATCAAATTTATCTGATGGCTTTTTTTGTTTATATAAAAACCCCTCAGTACATAACAAAAAAAATAAGAAATAGTGATATTTAGAATTATTTACACTTATGTTTGGACTAAAGTCCACAGAATCTGCGATTTCATTAGGCGGGGCATTAATGCCCCGCCTAATGATTATGGCTAAAATTGGGCTTTAGCCCAAACATAGATTTTTCTGTCATGTACTTAGATAAATACTATTGAAATAAACACCTTATTTTTGCTAAAAATCATAGCATATGTATTGGGTTTATATATTGTATTCTAAGAAAATAGATAAGTTCTATATTGGTTCTACTTCAAATATCCAAAACAGAGTTGAATTTCATAATTCTGATTATAATAAGATTTGGAGCAGAAGAGGTAAACCATGGGAATTAGTATTTTCACATACTTTTGACACTAATACTGAAGCCCTAAAAGCTGAAAAACACATTAAACGACAGAAAAGCAGAACTTATATTTCTAAACTAATAAATGAAGGTTGGAAATATAAGCTTATGCCAAGATAACCTGGGGGAGTAAGCTTTTTTTAGACGAATATTTATGTTAACCTAAATAAGAAAAACTTTAAAACTTCTCACATATACAAAACACCCTTGGATTCTGTCCAAAACACAATATTTAATTACTGTAAAACTTCATAATTCAACTAATCACTCCAATAATCATAAGACTTAGGAGAATTTCGAATATATAAAATAACCACAATAATAACTTACGGCATTTTATAATCAACAAAAAAGGCGTATTACAATGTAATACGCCTTTCAAATATTTTAAATACAGATATTCTATCGTTGGATAGTTTGTTCTCTATCTGGACCAACAGAAACCACCGTGATTGGACATTCAACCGCATCCTCAATATACTTTATATAATCGGTAAATTGCGCAGGAAGGTCTTCCATAGTGCCTGATTTGGTAATGTCAGTATTCCATCCTTTATGCGATTCTAAAACTGGTTTAAGATTATCATCAAGGATTTCGTATGGCATATAATCAAGTTTTTTGCCATTATAATCGTACTGAGTACATACATCAAAGCTATCGAAATCGTCCATTACATCGGCCTTGGTGATGATAAGGTCTGTAACGCCATTAATCATTATAGAATAACGAAGAGCAGGAATATCTAACCAACCACAGCGACGTGGGCGACCAGTTGTTGAACCATACTCATGACCATTGTCGCGAAGGCGCTGACCATCATTATCAAATAGCTCGGTAGGGAAAGGACCACTACCAACTCTTGTGCAGTATGCTTTGAAAACACCGTAAGTTTTTCCTACTTTATTAGGAGCAACTCCCAAGCCCGTACAAACAGCAGCGCTAATAGTATTTGATGAAGTTACAAATGGATATGAGCCAAAGTCAACATCCAATAAAGTACCTTGAGCACCTTCGGCAAGAATAGTTTTTCCAGCCTTTAGGTTATCGTTTATAAATTGCTCGCTATCGATAAGGTTAAATTCGGTAGCAATTTTTGTTGCATCCATCCATTTAGCCTCATAATCATCGAAGCTAAGGTTATCAATTTTGTGAGCACTAATATCGAAGTCAAAACCCTTGGCAATCTCCAAATGGCGATCGCGAAGTTTATTATATCTTTCCTCAAAATTGCCCATAAGCACATCACCCATTCGTAGGCCAAGGCGAGCAGTTTTGTCGGTATAAGTTGGGCCTATTCCTTTAAGAGTAGAACCAATTTTGTCTTTTCCTTTAGCTGCTTCGTAAACAGCATCAAGCAAACGGTGACTTGGAAGAATAAGGTGGCATTTTTTTGAAATATATAGGTTTTTCTCTGGAGTAGCACCTTTTTCGCGAAGCTTCTCAAGCTCCTCTTGCATAATTTTAAGGTCCATAATCACACCATTGCCAATTAGGTTGATGGTGTCGTTATGGAAAATCCCTGAAGGAATAGTGTGCAAAACGTGCTTTTGTCCGTTAAATTCAAGTGTATGACCAGCATTAGGGCCGCCTTGAAAACGAGCAATGATATCGTACTTTGGAGTAAAAACATCTACAATTTTACCTTTTCCTTCGTCTCCCCATTGTAGCCCGAGAAGAATATCAACTTTATTATCTTTTTTCATCCGTTATAATATTTTTGCCATGGAAATAATCTAAATTTATTGACATAGCAATATGAAAAAACCAC
This sequence comes from Bacteroidetes bacterium 4572_112, assembly GCA_002254285.1. Classification (GTDB taxonomy): domain Bacteria; phylum Bacteroidota; class Bacteroidia; order Bacteroidales; family UBA1556; genus UBA6267. The sequence continues at coordinate 3,253 of NIUZ01000026.1, forward strand.
TAATTTTTGAATTAACAGCTTTTACTGATTTTCATTATTAAACACCTGTACCTTAACCTATTTACCACCTTCGCAGTCGGCATAAAAAGTTAAAGAATGATAGCTAATCTTTATATTGAAAAGCTTTTCCAATGAATCTTGAATCTCTTGAATCCTTGGGTCGCAAAATTCGATAATTTTTCCATTGTCTGAACAAATAATATGATCGTGTTGCTTAAATTTATACGATTTTTCGAATTGAGCACTTTGAGCCCCAAACTGATGCTTGGTAACCAATTTGCAACTCTGCAATAACTCAATAGTATTATAAAGAGTTGCACGACTTACACGATACTTATTTTTCTTCATTTTTAGATAAAGAGTCTCAATATCGAAATGCGAATCATGATTATATACCTCTCGCAAAATTGTGAAGCGTTCGGGGGTTTTTCTATGCCCTTTTTTCTCTAGATAGTTAGTAAATATCTGCATTACAGTATTATAACTGTCGTCTGATTTTTGGTCTAATCGTGCCATGTGTTTGTTCTATTAATTTTGGGGCTATTTACATAATAAAAAACTAAGCCTGTAATTTATGCTAATAAATAGTGCCATAAAAGTACTAAAAATAATTACTTATTTAGAATTAGACTAAATAAAAAATATAATAATTACTATATTTTATATATACCTTATACTCAGTTTGTTTCATAATAATAAGGCCTATTAAACTCCTAAATATGTTATTCCTTATTTAGATTAAGGTAAAATTTAATTACAAAATAGGCTTGATAGATATTGAATAAAACAATTACCTTCGCAATTATATAAAGCAACAGAATTATGAAAAAACTGCCATCAGTAATGCGCGCAATTGTTCAGAAAGAACTTGGAGGAGAATTGAGTATTATAGAAACACCAATTCTCAAACCCGAAAAAGGACAGGTATTAGTTCGTATGGAATTTTCGTCAATAAATCCATCGGACTTAAGCATGTTGCAAGGCACTTATGCCGAAAAACCAAGCTTCCCCATTATACCCGGAATTGAAGGAAGCGGTACTGTGATTGCTCATGGTGGCGGCGCAATAGCTATGCTCAGAAATGGCAAAAGAGTAAGCGCAACTTCTACCCATGGGCTTGGCGGCTGCTGGGCTGAGTATATGGTTACTTCGGCAATGAATGTAATTCCCATTGGCAAAGAAACTAGCTTTGAGGAAGCCACATCACTAATAGTAAATCCATTAACCGCAATTTCGTTTATGGATATTGCTAAGAAAAATAATCATAAAGTAATTGTAAATAATGCCGCAGGAGGTGCTTTGGGCAAAATGATTCAGCGCTTAGGCCTTAAAAACAATATTGAGGTAATTAGCATTGTAAGAAATCAGAAACAACTTGAAAGCCTAAAAGCCTACGGAGCTAACACTGTTATTGACAGCAGCTGGGCGAATTATAAAGAAAAACTAAAGGAAGCCTGTACTAAGCTAGATGCAAAACTATATTTTGATGCAATAGGCGGCGATAGTACAGCCGATTTTGTGGAGGCAAGCCCTGCTGGCTCACACATTTATCTTTATGCAAACCTATCGGAGCAGGAAGTGCATTTTAATGCTCGTACATTACTTCAAAACAATAAAGAAATAAAGGGATTTTACCTTGGTGGATATACTGCTGATCAAAATCTTATAAAAACTCTTGGTTCAATAAATCAAGCCCAAAAACTACTTAAAACCGAGCTAAAAACCGATATTAACCAAATATACGAAATGGACAAAGTGAATGATGCCATTGAAGCTTATAAAAGTAATATGAGTGGAGGGAAAGCTGTTATTAGAATTAGGAATTAAGAATGGAGAATTAGGAATTAGAAAAGTGTTTAATTGTTGATTCGTTGATTTGCCTGCCTGTCGGCAGACAGGTTTAATTGGGAGTAATCCTCATAAAACCATATACTATTGATATTCAATGGTAAATGGTGAATTGAATTATAATCCCAAATAAAATCACTTCTCCTTTTTGATTTTTCTTTATCCTTTATCCTTTTTCCTCCCGATTCCTATCGGGGTCCTCTATCCTTCTCCTCATTTAGAGTTAACTCCCATTCCAAAGAGAGCGAAATCGTACTTCACAGGATCATCTGCGTCGAGTTTGCGGAGATTGATAGTAAGTTCATCTACAGCTTTCCAGTCGTCTTGTTTGCGTTGCAGTAGACCAAATTTACGACCCATACGTCCGCTATGTACATCAAGGGGAATCATTAAAGCTGATGGTTTTATTTTTTTCCACAGACCAAAGTCAACACCTTTGTCAGCAGAACGCACCATCCAGCGCAGGTACATATTTATTCGCTTAGCAGCAGAACCTTTTGCTGGGTTTCCGATATGTTTTTCGCTACGTTTAAGGTGAGGGATTTCTGTAAATACTTCTCTAAAATAAATAATACTCTGCTTCATATCATCAGGGTATTTTGAAAATATAGCTTCCAAACCACCATGATTTTGATAGATATTGCGAAGTGAATACATAAAGAAAAGGCAATCGTCACCATTGAAAGTACGGTAAATAAAGCTAGTAAATCTTTTAAAATCTTCTTCTGGAGCATTCATAACAAAATCGTAAGGCTGCCAGTTGAGCAACTCCATCCATAGCAGTGATTTCTTAATTATTTGAGGACGTTGCCCCCAAGCCAATGTTGCGGCTATAAGCCCTGCTATTTCTATATCCTCTTTCTTGGTGAATTTGCGAGGAATTTGGATTGGGTCATTTTCAATAAAATCTATCTGCTCATAATTTTGAGCTGCAGCATTTAGCATTTCAATGGTATCCGTCATTTCTCTGTATTTAATAATTAACCTCTCGTATTGCCTCCGACATTGTTTGGCCGGTAAATATTCCGATAGTATTATCACCTTCAATATTTGAGTATGGATTGCCTGGAGCAGCAGTAAAACCTCCACCCATATTCTGCATAATTACTTTATAATATTCGAAAGAAAACTCATCAATTGCTAATAATGTAACTTTCATTATATCACCTTTTGAAACCCCAACATTCATAAATGGATATACTATTTGCTTACCATCAAAACCATCATCACGAGTGATAAAAAGCCCTCTTATTAATTCGCCATTAATGGTTAGTTTTAAACGATAATAATTAGCCTCACCCGGCAAATCCGTAAAAAACACAATAGGACTTAGTCCATCAACTGGAGGTCCATAAGGTAATTTTACTGCTAATATAGAATCTATTGCCACATAATTAGGGATGCTTGTTTTAGATTTTATATTAATATTTTCAATTGTAGTTTCAATAGTCCATTCTATAACCTCATCATCTAAATCACTTATAATATTGGTATAGGTATATGACGAATCATAAGCATTCCAATTGAGCTTATGGTGATCACCTTGGTCATTGGTAGCATATACGTCTAAACCACTAAATGCCTCAGGATATACATCTTCGTATATACTTACTGACCTTGTAAATTTTGCATAAAGTTTCTCTGATCTATTATTCAGAATACCCTCTTCCTGAGCATAAGCATCTACCACAATTTTGGGATCAGCCTCATTAAGATCTATCTCAACAATTTTTGTACATGATGCCAAAATCATTAATAGTGCTATGGTTATAATTATTTTAATGTTCATAATTTTAAAATTTGAAATTATAACTGATTGAAGGTACCCAACGGAAAAGTGACAGCTGAATAGCCTCGGTAATATTTGGATTTTCCGCATTGGCTCTAAAAGAAATGGAGTATGCATTTTCGCGTCCATAAACATTATAAACAGACATATTCCAACTCGATTGAATTCGTTTTTCCACTTTCTCTAATTTGCCTGTAGCAATATTCAGCTTCTCGGTAAATTGCTTTCCTTTCCAACTTACACCAATATCCATTCGATGATAAGCCGGCATACGATAACCATTTCGTTCCGTAAAATAATTTACCGATATTCCATCAATAAAATATTTTGCCGAAGGAAAAGTAACAGCACTTCCTGTATAATAAACCCATGTGGCAGCAACATTAAGCCGCTCGGTAATATCAAACATAGCTACAATAGAAAAATCGTGAGTACGATCCTGACGAGCAGGGTAAAAAGTGTTATGATTAATCTCCTTAAATTGTTTTTCCACCCTAGATAGAGTATATGAAGTCCAACCTGTGAACCTACCAATACGCTTCTTTAACATAAGTTCAAGACCATAAGCTCGCCCATTACCAAATACTAAATCACCTTCCACATACGGGTTGAAATTCACCTCTGCTCCAACTCTATAATCAATCGAATTCTGAATTATTTTATAATAAATTTCTCCTGAAAATTCATAGGTATTATTTTTAAAATTCCTAAAATATCCCAAGGCAATTTGGTCAGCAATCTCTGGCTTTACATTATTAGAACTTGGCAGCCACACATCGGTAGGGGTACTACTTGTGGAGTTAGAAACCAAATGTAGATATTGATAAGTACGAGCGTAAGAAGCTTTAACAGAGCTTTTTGGATTAAGAACGTAAAGCATATTCAAACGAGGAGCCAATCCATTATATGAAGCAACACTTTCGTTCTTTGCATAATTTACGGTATCTATTAAGCTACCATTATCATCAAAATTATAGATAGTACCAGGGCCTATCTGAGTAAAGTTTGAAAATCGCAAACCATAGGTAATCTGAAAATATTTACCAATCTTTTGCTCATTAGAAATGTATAGAGCACTTTCTAGGGAATACCTATCCTCAAGGGTATTATCAGGCTGAATTTCGCCATTAACTTTCAAATCGCCAGGGCTAAATGTATGGTGTATAATATTACCACCGAAGCTTAGTTTATTATTATTATTTATAAAATACTGTAGGTCTTCTTTTAAATTAAAATCCACAATTTCGGAACCAGCTTCTATTCTGCTACTATTGAATGTAGCTCTGAAAACATAGTTATAATCGCTATAAAGTACCGTTGTATTAGAGAATAATTTGGAATTAAAAATATGATTCCATCTAAGAGTAGCTGTTTTATTTCCCCAGTCGAAGCCAAAATCCTCACTAAAACCAAATTTGTCGCGGCCCAAATATCCCGAAACAAATACTCTATCATTGTCTGTAATTTTATAATTTGCCTTTAGGTTAAAATCATAAAAAAACAAGGTGCTATTCTTCTGCTTTTCACTTGTGGAGAAAACCAGAAACATATCGGCATAAGTACGCCTTCCACTTACTATAAACGAGCCTTTGTCTTTTACTATTGGCCCCTCGAGGCTCAATTTTGATGAAATAAGACCAATACCTCCCGAGCCATGAAAAGTTTGGTTATTTCCTTCTTTCATTTTTATATCCATTACCGAAGATAGGCGACCACCATATTGTGCGGGCATTCCGCCTTTATAAAGCTTTACATCTTTAAGCGCATCGGAATTAAAAACAGAGAAAAAACCCATCATATGCGAGGCATTATAAACAGGAGCTTCATCAAGGAGAATAAGGTTTTGATCGGCACTACCTCCACGTACAAAAAATCCTGCACCACCATCGCCTTCACTTTTTACTCCAGGCAATAATTGTATGGTTTTCATAACATCACGCTCACCAAACAAAACTGGAATTTTTTCGGCTTCCTTAAGCGAAACTCTACTTACACTCATCTCTCCACTTGTAACATTGGCATCAGAGCGCTCACCAGTAATCTCCACTCCTTTAATCTGTTGTGAAGATGATTTTAATTTAATATTTTTTTTGACATTTGATTTTATGGAAACCTTTACCGTTTTTAGTTCATAGCCAATATAGCTATACTTTAAAGTGAAATTTCCCTTGGGAAGAGAAAGAGAATAAAACCCATAAACATTACTTACAGCACCAATATTTGGAAGCTCTTTAACGCGCACCATAGCTCCTATAAGATCCTCACCACTACTTGCATCCACAATACTGCCACTAACAGAATACTGCTTTATCGATTGCGAAAAAGCAAGGCTGCTAATAAATAAGGAAAACAAAAGTAAATATTGCTTCATTGGCTAACTTATTATAATACTGTGGATATTTTAGCCTACAAAGTAAACGAAAATTAAGCTCCGAATAAGATATTCGATGTATTCTTTATCACTATTTTTGCTCTTCTCTAAACTCATATTTCCAAACAAGATTCTTCTTATTTGTATTATCTGTCTCAAAGGTATGCACCTCTGTTTCCACCAATCCTTTTACATTATAAAAGAAAGTACGCATCAATGTTCCTCGCATATCATAACGCGATGATGAAATTACCTTATCCAAACCATCATAAGAAACACTCTCTACTTCAGTAGTTTCACCATTCTCGTTTTCAGTTTTCTTTTGTATTAAGTATCCTTTACCATTATAGGTCATTGCAATTTTATAGCTTTTATAAGCTTCTCCTGCAATAATCTTATATTCCTCACCTATTCTAAAACCACGTTTATCGTATGTATATGTGTGAATCTCTAATAACTTTCCGTCTTCAGATATTGTCTTTTCACTAATAAGGTTGCGATTATCATCATAATAAAAACTATCAACAGAGTTTTTAGCTCCGCCTTTACAATTATACATACAAACCGATTTTGCAGAAACCTTTAAGCCCTTTATATCATATTTATATTCTTTAATAATCTGAATTTTGTTATTTACAAAAATCTGCTCTTTTAGTACATTCTCGCCAGCATTATCATAAAAATATTTTCTCATCTCATTATAATCATCCAATATATACTCATAATCGTATGTACAGTTTCCGAAAATATCATATCTCTTTTCATTAATAATTTTTGAATTTTCGTTATTAGCATAAACTTTAATAGAGGATATTTTTTGGTGCTTTATGGCAAATTTAGCTCGTTTTACCTGAAGCTCTTCTTTAGAATACAACAGTTTACCCAACTTATCCATCACCAAAGGCACCTGAATAGCATTGGGATAATTATCGATAAATGCATTATAACCCTCGGTAGTATTTTTTTCAGTTGCATCATTATAAGCCAAGGAATCGCGAATTGCTGTTACCCTTGCCGAATAATCTGTATTAGGGTATTCAAACAAAAAACGTTCGCAAACAGGAATACTATTAAACTTAACCACATTGGCATAAGCACTTTTAGATCCTTGACCTTTAAGTGTTTTTGCCTCTTCCGAATTTGGGTATTTAGCTATAAAAGCAGTAAATGCTGTTTGGGTATCAATATCAAGAGCCGTTTGATAATCAAACTTCCTAATTTTTTCCTTAGCACTATATACTTGAGGTGCTTCGGGATATTTGCTAATAAACTCTTTATAGTTAGAAATTTTATCAATAGCTTCGCATTCGCTCCATGCCATAGTATACATAATAGTTTGAGCCTGAACAAACTGCACGCTCTCTGGGTAATTATCACAAAAATCCTTATAAGCAGTGATGGTGTTGAACTCCATAGCTGCTTTATATGCCTTTACGTTTCGTAAATCTATTGCTTTTTGATGAAATCTAGATTCTTTACAATTATCAATATGCTTTTGATAAGCTTTTACATTATCAATTTCTACCACCATTTTAAATAGACTTACATCTATCATATATAATTCGGCATCAATCTTATCCTCATTTATTTGCTTGCTATACTTTTTCTTAAGCTTAGCATCAAGGTCTTTATAATGTTTTTTTGCACTAATAATGCTGGCATAGGCTCTGTAATTATCCTCAATGCGGAGACTAGTACCACGATAAACTGCCGCCATACCATATTCGCCAATGGCTTTGGTGTCTGCATTTTTTACTGCTGGCGAAAATATAACTCTTGCCGAGGTGTAGTTTTCATTATCAAGGGCATGAAACGCTTTTTTGAAATTTTGAGCAATACTTGTTTGGCTTATAAAAGCTATTATGAGGAGTAGTTGTATTTTTTTTGGCATAATTATTTGTCTTTGAATTATTAGTATACAAAAATATGAATATTATGTATAAGTTGAGTTATTGATTTTTTATTGCACAAATTGTTCAAGCCATTTAGGCTTGCTACTATTTTTTTAGTTCTCCCCAGGCTTTCCCTGAGGTTATTATTGTTAATCCGCTTTACGGATTTTATAGCTGCTGAGTTTAAATAACTATTTCATATATACATCATATTATCATGAGTTCCAACATTATATATAAATTAACTATATCGCTGAAGGCGATAAACAATAATAACCGTAAGTGAAACTTACGGTAAAAAAGCATAGTAAAATGGAACTATGAAGGAGTTCAACAGTATTCTAACTAAAGTTTCGTATCAGTTCTAAGCTGCTAATTTACAAAGATTATCCCTTTCTTTAACCTAGGGATTAATTGTTTATTCGATAACTCCTTTAATACAGCATAACAGGTAGCGAAGTATAGAAAGATGAAAGTATAATAATGAGCCAATTCTAAGTTTACCATCCCTTACCATTATTTACTACTTCTTTACAACATTTTACCATATTTCTCAACCACTTAAACCTTTTCAACTTTTTTCAACATTCAAAACTCCAAACAACAAAAAACAAACAACAAAAAATGTATCTTTGCCCTATGATGATTCCAAAACATACGGTGCAGGAAGTGCTTGACGCTTCGAAGGTAGAAGAGGTTGTAGGAGAGTATGTGCAGCTCAGTAAGCGTGGTGTAAATAGGATTGGCTTATGCCCTTTTCATAACGAAAAGACGCCTTCTTTTACAGTTTCACCTGCTAAGAATATTTATAAATGTTTTGGTTGTGGTGAGTCGGGCTCATCGGTGGATTTTCTGATGAAGCATGAGCATTTTTCTTTTCCACAGGCTGTTAGGCGACTTGCCGAAAAGTACGGTATTCATATTGAAGAGGAGGAGCAAACTCCTGAGCAAATTGCCAAGGAAAACGAACGCGAAGGTCTTTTTGCGGTTAGCAAATTTGCTGCTGATTTCTTTTATAAAACCCTTAACGAAACCGATAGTGGACGAGCAATAGGGCATAGCTATTTTGTGGAAAGAGGATTCCGACAGGAGACTATAGATAAATTTCAACTTGGATATTCGCCCGAAGAATGGGACGCTCTTGCAGTTGCTGCTCAGGCGGCAGGTTACTCCATTGATTCGCTTGCAAAAGCTGGCTTGGTAATTAAGAAAGACCAAGGCGGAGTTTACGATAGATTCCGCAATAGGGTTATTTTCCCCATACATAATATTAGTGGTAGAGTGCTTGGTTTTGGAGGCCGAATTCTTATTAATGATAAGAAAAAGCCCAAATATGTAAACTCTCCAGAATCGCTTATTTACGATAAAAGTAATGTGCTTTTTGGTCTTTATTTGGCCAAAAATCAGATTATAAAGAAAGATAATTGCTACCTTGTTGAGGGTTATACCGATGTGGTTTCGCTTTTTCAGTCTGGTATTGAGAATGTTGTAAGCTCTTCAGGTACATCGCTTACCGAGGGACAAATAAAACTCATAAGACGTTATACTCCAAATATTACCATCCTTTATGATGGCGATGCTGCAGGTATTAAGGCCTCGTTCCGTGGTATTGATATGATTGTAAGGGCAGGCATGAATGTGCGAGTGGTGCTTTTTCCTGATGGTGAAGATCCTGATTCGTACGCAAAGAGCCATAGCGCTGATGAGCTTGATGCTTTTTTGGAGAAAAGTGCAAAGAATTTTATATGCGCCAAATTGTGGAAACCATAGCTTTGGTGCCAGAGCAACTGAATAGGATTTTCTTTATTCGTGAAACTTCGGAATTGCTGAATGTAAAAGAGGAAGTTCTTACCAATGAGGTTGCCAAAATCCTTAGAAAAGAGCATTATAAAAAGCAAGATAAATATAATAGAGAGCAATCACAACCCAAGCCAACCACTACAATCAGTGGACCTGCACCTGGGCTAGGCGATGAGCCACCCGATGATTTCTTTAATGATGACGCTCAGCAGGGCGAAGGTCCGAATACTGCGCCACCAATTAATGTAGAATCTAAGAGCAAGCCATTCGAACTAGAGGTTGTTAGAATGTTGCTTAACTTTGGCGAAGTAGAATTTGATCCCGAAATTGCTAAGGTGGAAGAGAGTGTGGAAGTGGAAGAGGAGGAAGCAGAGGCGGAAATTATTTCTGTAATTGAGTTTATTATTGGCGATTTATTGGAAGATGAGATAGAGTTTGACGATGAGGTATTTTCAATTATTTATAAGGAATATGCCGAGGCATTTGAGAATGATAAATTATTGAAGGCAAACTATTTTGTAAATCATGAAGATGAAAGGGTAAGGAAAACAACAGGCGATTTGCTAGCCGAAAATCATAGCCTTAGTCCTTTATGGTTTGAGAAACATCAAATATCCATTACTCCAGAAAATGATACAGAGGTAGTTGCTAGGGCTTGCTTTGAATGTATTTATAGCCTGAAAATAAATAAGATAAGCGAAATGAAAAAGAACTTATTAGCAAGTATTGCAGTGCAAGGACTTAGTGTAGAGCAGCAGAATGATATTTTGGTAAAATACCGCAATTATGATAAAATGCAGAATGAACTTAATGTGGGTTTAGGGAGATTTATTGGAGGGAAAAGTTAAGCCTTTAAATCAAACTTTAGATATTTAAGATTGTCTATAAATGAATATATTTATTGTAGGAAAAATTAACTAATAATCAAAAAGAATAAAATCATGAGAACTTTCACACTATTACTATTAATGGGCATATCGATGAATATGTTTGGTCAATTTGGTTTGGATAGAATGCTTAAAAAGGCCACTAAAAAACATGTAAATAAACAAGTAGACAAACATGAGGAAAATGCCAAGCGTGCAGCCGTTGCCGAAGTTGATAAGCAATTTGTAAAGCTAGAGGCTTGGGAAGATGAGCAATTGGGTTTTATCCCTGTTTATATTGACGAAAATTTCATGGAGCCATCGGATATTCAGTGGCAAAGACTTAAGTTTGCTAGTGGCGAAAATGTGATATTTTATGATAAGCCATTTAATTTTGAGAAGAAAAGATCACAGCCTACTTTCTGGGATTTAGATCCTAAATATGGCAAAAATGTTTCGGTAGAGGAGCCAAAGAGAAGTTTGGTATCGCGACTCAGTTTCTTCATATCCATTATTGGCTGCTCAGGATAACGGAATGGCAAACTGGTACCGTATTTCTATAAGTTTTGATGAAGGCTTGCTTAAGGTTTATATGAATGAGCGCGAGATGATTGTGTATAATGATAAAGACTTAAACCCAACAGGCGTAACTCTTGATTATTATGCTGTTCCACCGCTAAGTATCAAAAGTTTCTTGATTTCGGGAGCTCCAAAAACTATTTATGATCAAATAAGAGAAGAAGGTAAATTTACTTCTTATAATATTGATTATAATATACATACAAGCAAATTGCCAGGAATTAGTCTTTCGGAACTTACTAAGATTGCTGCAATTTTAATTAAGAATCCAGATATGAAAATGGATATTGATGTTTATTTCTCGCATATGAAACGTGAGGATGAGAATAACGATTATGGTGCTGGTAAAACAGAGGCTGTAAAGCGTTCGTTAATAGCAATGGGAGTAGAGGAAGAGCAAATAAATGTGGTTTATAAAGGAAGTATTATTTCTTCGGAAATAAACCCTAAAAATAGATTCTCGGAAGCGGTAGTTTTTACAAAGAAATAGGATTTTATTCCATAAAACAAAGCCTTATTGAAGTGATTCAATAAGGCTTTGTTGATTATACCAAAGTTTATTTTACTTATCGCTTGATAAATTTATTAAGCTTTGGATTATTATTGCCTTCTAATTTTAAGAAATAAGTTCCTTTAGCAATTTCAGAAATATCGATACTTAAAGTATTGATTCCTGTATTTATATTTTCTTTAATAAGAGCCTTTCCTGTAATATCAATAATGCTATAATATGAGTAGCTATTATTATCAAATTTTACATTAATAATACTGCTAGCAGGGTTTGGCGATATTGAGATTTCAGTATTATTAGCATTTGCAATGGAGCTAGATACATCTTCTGTTATACTCAAACTACTTTTATAAATCACATCACCCGAGGTTGCCATATTTCCATTTGCTGCACATAATGCAGTCGAAAAATAGTTCCAACTTTGGCACCAGTATTATTTTCAGCAGTAGCTTCAAAACCAAATCTGCTAACCCCAGAATGAGTTCCGCTAACAGTGATAGTATATGTTTGCCCGGCTATATATCCAGTACTTGGAATGTTAGAGCTTATCCAGTTGGCTTTATTGGTGGCACTTCCACCATGGCATGTTGTACAGGTTTTGCCACCATCGCCCATTGATGAGCTATA
>NIUZ01000169.1 GCA_002254285.1 Bacteroidetes bacterium 4572_112
GCACCTATGGTAAAACTAATAATTACTCCTAGGTTCCACTTATCGATGGTACGACCCACAAAGTAAATCGATGCTAAAATTAAACCGAAGAAAAACGACCAAAGATAAACTGGATAAAACTCAAACAGATATTCAAAAAGTTTAGCTATACCAATAATTGCTACTCCCACTCCAATAAAAAGTGAAACTATAAAAGCCAAATCTGTATATTCGGCAAAAGCTTTAAACTCACCTTTGAAAAGTAATTTTACAGCCTTAAGGTCAAAGGATTTAATAGCGTCAATCAATCGCTCGAATATACCAGTGATAAGTGCTATTGTACCTCCCGAAACTCCAGGAATCACATTGGCAACTCCCATCGCCATTCCTTTAATTGCAATTATTATGTATTGTTTTAGCATTGCTTAAATATTGTTTTTTAGAATAAATCTTGTTGCGCAAATATAGGGAAAATGAAGGTTGAATTAAGAATTGGAAATTAATAATTAGGAATTAGGAATTTTAAAGTTCTCAGTCGGCAGTCAGCAAACCTTTAGAATTCCTTACAATTCCATACAACCCATTACAATTCTTTACAACTCCTTACTATCCTTTACAATTCCTTACGATTACACCTTAAGATACTCCGCAGTATAGCTAGCTTCACACTTAGCCAAATCCTCGGGCACTCCTTCGAACATAATATTTCCGCCTTTCTCACCTCCTTCGGCACCAATATCAATTATCCAATCGGCACACTTAATAAATTCCTGATTATGCTCAATAATGATTAAGCTATGACCAATTCTAATAAGCTCTGTCATAGCATTATATAATTTCAAAATATCATGAAAATGTAGCCCTGTTGTGGGCTCATCAAAAATGAATAATATTCTATCCTTGGTTTTACCCTTTGAAAGAAATGAGGCCAATTTTATACGCTGTGCCTCGCCACCACTCAATGTATTTGATGGCTGACCAAGTTTTACATAGCCCATGCCCACATCTTTAAGTACAGAAAGCTTATTGGCTATATTAGACTCCAAGCGTCCTCCTTTTACCTCAGCAAAAAACTCATATGCGTCCTCAACAGTCATATCCAATAGATCTGATATGCTCTTTCCTTTATATTTTACATCAAGAGTTTCGGCTTTGAACCTTTTTGATTCGCAATGTTCACAAGGCAAAAATATATCAGCCATAAACTGCATTTCCACCCTAACATTGCCATCACCTTTACAGACTTCGCAACGACCTCCTTCCACATTAAAAGAAAAATAGCCAGGCTTATAACCACGTACTTTTGCTAACTTTTGAGTTGCATATAAAGTACGAATTTCATCATAAGCCTTAATATATGTAACAGGGTTTGAACGCGACGAACGACCAATTGGATTTTGATCAATCAATTCCACATCGGTAATTCTCTTAAAATCACCTTTAAGCTCCCCAAACTTTCCTGTTTTGTCGGCATGGCCACCAATAATCTTTTTTAGGGCAGGATATAATATTCCTTTTACCAAAGTAGTTTTTCCAGAGCCACTAACTCCTGTCACCAAAGTCATGGTATTAAGAGGAAATTTCACCGAAACATTTTTAAGATTATTCTCGCTAGCATTTGTTAGCTCAATAAATTGATTCCATTTACGTCGCTGCTTAGGAATTGGTATTTCCAGATCACCGCGCAGGTATTTTGCCGTTAGAGTATCGGCGCTTTTAACCATTGGGGCAAATTCGCCAGCATAAACCACCTCGCCACCATTAGTACCTGCCACAGGTCCAATATCAATAATATAATCTGCGGCCTTCATTATTTCCTCATCATGTTCCACCACTATAACTGTATTACCAATATCACGTAAGTTTTTTAGCACTTTTATCAATCGCTGATTATCGCGCGCATGCAAGCCTATACTTGGCTCATCAAGAATATAAAGTGAACCCACAAGGCTACTTCCTAGACTAGTTGCTAGATTTATTCTTTGCGATTCGCCACCCGATAAAGTTGCTGATTTTCTGTTTAAAGTAAGGTATGATAAACCAACATCACTTAACACTTGCAAGCGATTTAATATCTCAATAATTAATCTTTCTGCAATTTGAGCATCATGCTTATCAAGCTTAATATTTGTAAAAAAGGATAATGCATCCTCCACCGACATCAAAACAATGTCAACTATATTTTTACCATCAATTTTTACAAAATTAGTTTCTTTTCTTACTCGCGTTCCTCTACAATCGGGGCAAACTGTTCGCCCACGATAGCGTGAGAGCATTACTCTAAATTGAATTTTATAGCTGTTTTGCTCTAGGTCTTTGAAAAAAGCATCAATACCTTCAAAATAGTTATTTCCAGTCCAAAGTAGCTTATATTCCTTATCCGTCAATTCGTTTATTGGCCTATGAATAGGGAATTTAAACTTCATGGCATTCATCACCAATTTATCCTTCCAAAGTCCCATCTTATCACCTTTCCAACAAGCTATCGCACCTTCGTATACCGATAGATTTTTATCTGGAATAACCAAATCATCATCAACACCGATTACAGTACCATGGCCTTCGCACTTTCTACAAGCACCATAAGGGTTATTGAAACTAAAGAAATCTACACTTGGCTCTTCAAAAACTTCGCCATCGAGCTCAAATTTATTTGAAAAGAATTTCTTCTCCCATTTGCCTTCTTTCTGATAAAACAAAAAGCACTCACCATGTCCTTCATAAAATGCAGTTTGAGTAGAATCCGCAATTCTAGCATCATCAGTATCATCAAGTTTTGAAGCTAATCTGTCAACCACAATATAGCAGTCAACAGCTTTGCGACTATCAATATCACTACTTTCAAGCTTATCTTGAATAAGGGTAATTTCGCCTTCAGAAAACACACGAGCGTATCCTTGCTGCATATACAAATTCATTTGCAACGATAGAGTTCTATCCTCTTTATGCTTCAAGGGAAATGCTATAATAAATTTTGTGCGCTCATCAAAAGTATTAATAAATCCTAATACATCGCTTATGTGGTGACGTTTCACTATGCCACCTGATATTGGCGAATATGTTTTACCTATTCTGGCAAATAATAATTTCACATATTCATAAATCTCAGTGGAAGTTCCAACTGTGGAGCGAGGATTATTTGTATTTACTTTCTGCTCAATTGCTATAGCAGGCGAAATTCCAGTGATCTTATCAACCTGCGGTTTACTCATTTTACCCATAAACTGTCGAGCATATGAGCTAAGACTCTCCACATATCGTCGCTGGCCTTCGGCATATAATGTATCAAAGGCCAAAGATGATTTTCCTGATCCCGAAAGACCAGTTATAACCACAAATTTGTTTCGAGGAATTCGTACACTAACATCCTTAAGGTTATTAACCTTAGCACCTTTAATTTCAATAAAATTTGTTATTGCCATACTAATAATAATATTTTTTTCGCTTCAAGCAAAGGTAAGCTTTTGAATTAGTAATTTAGATTACTATAATATTTGTTTATAAAAAATACTGATATAACCAAAAAAAGCATCAACCCTAATGGGCGATGCTATAAAATATTTTTTTACCTAGAAAAAGGTGTCAGACTATTTGCTATGACGCTCGTCAGATACAGTTAGTTTCTTACGGCCTTTAGCACGACGGCGACTTAGGACTTTACGACCATTAGCGCTTGCCATTCTTAAACGAAATCCGTGCTTATTCTTTCTCTTTCGGTTCGATGGTTGAAATGTTCTTTTCATAACTACTTATTTAGTTCCGCTTCGATAAACGAAACAGATATTATTAATTCCTATTAAATTTCGGACTGCAAAAGTAATAATATTTTCGTTTAAATTACTATATTTTTTAAAAATTATTACATTATTGGCAATCAATATACTATTCTTAATATCAGACAATTACACGTAATCGCTATAATTAAATAGTTATTTTATGTAAAATTTCACTAATCAGCTTAAAATCCTACTGATATTTTGAATGATTCGCTCTTTTCAAAAGAACCATCCTCATTATAGTAATTCCATTTTCCTACTTTATCAGCATCACTATATTTTCCTTCTGACTTTAAATTGCCATTAGAATAATACTCTCGCCATATACCCTCTTCCTTACAATCACTATAAACTCCTTGTTTTTCCAAAGTTCCGTTTTCATACCAATATTTCGATTCGCCATACTTATAATCATGCTCGTACATTTCCTCGCTCTTGATATTGCCATTGGCATAATAATGCTTTAGCAAACCTTGGTACTTACCCTTAAGGTATTCCGAACTTGTTTGCAATTTTCCATCAGGATAATATACATGCTCAGTACCGCTTATTAGGCCTTCCTTATAAGGAGTTTCCATAAACACTGCGTAATGACTTAAAGACTTAATATTCATTTTGAAATTCGATTTATTTACAATAAAATATAGCAATATTATGCTTGAGCATTTGGCCCACCCATATTCATTGGTAAAGTTAATCCTTCATCAACATCTTTAATTTCGCCATGCATACTTTCGTATTTCTTTACATTATCAATTAAAGCGCGCATAAGTCGTTTTGCATGATGAGGAGTAAGAATAATTCTTTCTTTAACCTTAGCTTTTGGCACACCTGGCATCATTCTAACAAAGTCAATAATAAACTCCGAATGCGAATGCGTAATAATTGCAAGATTAGAATACGTACCTTGTGCTACGTCCTCTGGCAATTCGATACTAATTTCTCCTTGCTTTGGTTGATTTTGATTATCCATTATATTTATATTTTAGATTTATTATTCAGTTTTAATTAAGAATCGCAAATTTAAGCAAAAACACCTATATATAAACAAAAAAAGGCGCCTTTAAAAGGCGCCTTTAATATCAATATTATTAATTTCTTATTCAGAAACTATATCTTTAGAAACTGTATCATCTGAGATTATATCGTTAGAAATAATATCTTCTGAAACTACTTCTTCAGTAATTAGATCATCAGAAACTATATCTTCAGAAACCAACTCTTCAGCTTGTATCTCATCTTCGTCAACAATACCAAAATCAGCATTGCTTCCTACAATAAGCTTTTCGTACTCACGTAAACCTGTTCCTGCAGGAATCTTATGTCCAACGATAACGTTTTCCTTAAGACCTTCAAGACCATCACGCTTAGCACTTAATGCTGCATCAGTAAGAACTTTAGTAGTCTCCTGGAACGATGCCGCAGAGATAAAGCTCTTAGTCTGAAGTGAGGCTTTTGTAATACCCTGTAGAATCTGCTTAGCTGTAGCTGCTTTCGCATCACGGCTTTCAGCAAGTTTCATATCACGGCGTTTAAGACTTGAATTCTCATCTCTTAATTGACGTGTACTAACTATCTGACCAGCTTTAAGGTTTTCTGAATCACCTGGATCAACAATTACGTTTTTACCATAAATCCAGTCGTTTTCATCCATAAAGTCGATTTTATTAACAACCTCATGCTGTAAGAAACGTGTATCACCAGCATCCTCAATCTCAACTTTACGCATCATCTGACGTACAATTACCTCAAAGTGCTTATCGTTAATCTTCACACCCTGTAGACGGTAAACCTCTTGTACTTCATTCACAATATATTCCTGAACCTTAGTTGGTCCTTTAATATTAAGAATGCTTTTTGGAGTCATTGCACCTTCAGAAAGTGAAGTACCAGACTTAACATAGTCATTCTCTTGTGCAAGAATCTGCTTAGAAGTAGAAATTAAGTATTTCTTTTCTTCACCAGTTTTAGAAGTAATGATTACCTCACGGTTACCACGCTTAAGTTTTGAACCGAAAGAAACAACACCATCAATCTCAGCAACTACTGCTGGATCAGAAGGGTTACGTGCTTCAAATAGTTCAGTTACACGTGGAAGACCTCCAGTAATATCACCAGACTTACCAACAGCACGAGGAATCTTAACGATTACATCTCCTGCCTTAATAGGGTCGCCTTCAGCTACTACAATTCTAGAATAAACTGGAATATCATATTGCTTAATCAGATTACCTTTCTTATCCATTACTTTGATAATTGGGTTCTTTGATTTAAGTCTATTTTCAATAATAACTTTCTCTTGATAACCTGTTTGGTCGTTAGACTCTGTACGGAAAGTTTGTCCTTCGATAATATT
>NIUZ01000170.1 GCA_002254285.1 Bacteroidetes bacterium 4572_112
TTGAGCACCTAGAGTACCGCGATCATTATAATTTCACTAAGAAAGATATTCAAATGTTTATTGAAAAATTTGGTAACTTTGCAGGTTCAAATAAATTAATAATAATAAGCGAAAAAGATTCCATAAGGCTCAAAGATATTGCCTTGGGAACAGAATTCGAAAAGCTTCCAATTTTCATCCTCCCGATTGGAATTTCATTTATAGGAGGAAACGACGATTTTAATAAAAAAATAATAAATTATGTACGAGAAAATTCAAGAAACTACAGCATATTTAAAGAGCAAGATTAATACATTACCCGAAATAGGAATTATATTAGGCTCAGGATTAGGTAATTTAGGAAATCAGATTGATGTAGATATCGCTATTCCTTATGGTGAGATTCCAAATTTTCCTGTATCAACAGTAAAAGGTCATACTGGCAAATTAATATTTGGTAAACTTGGTGGCAAAAATGTTGTTGCACTACAAGGCAGATTCCATTTTTATGAAGGTTATAATATGCAAGAGGTTACTTTTCCTGTACGTATTATGCAAGCTTTTAATGTTAAGCTATTGATACTTTCGAATGCTGCTGGTGGAATGAATCCCGATTTCAAAGTTGGAGATATTATGCTTATTAATGATCATATTAATCTTTTTCCAGAAAATCCATTATTAGGACCTAATGATGATAGACTTGGCGACAGATTCCCTGATATGAGTGAGGTATATAGCAAAGAACTTATTATCAAAGCTCACAAAATAGCAAAAGATAATGGAATAAAACTTCATGAGGGCGTTTATGCCGGTACTACAGGCCCTACTTTTGAAACCCCTGCTGAATATAAGTATTTCAGAAATGTAGGTGGCGACACTGTTGGCATGAGCACTGTGCCTGAGGCTATTGTTGCTCGCCATGCTGGTATTCCTTGCTTTGGAACGTAATCACTAGTTTTAGGATTATTCATAATTGAATTCATATAAAAATAAATAAAAAAGCTTCGAAGATCTTCGAAGCTTTTTTTGTAAGTCGGGCATCCCTGCCCGTTGCTTTTTTTGAATCATCATCATCATCGGGCAAGATGCCCGAGATACACACTAATGATGCAGAAAATATTTAATTAAATAATGCCTAATTCTCGGCAAAACAATTTGAAGGACGTTTGGAAAATTCGACCTCTTTGTAACTCGGGCATCCTGCCCGGAGTTCTTTTTCAAAACATCTTCATCGGGCAGGATGCCCGAGATACATAATAGAAAACACAAATTCATTAACCACAAAAAAAGCATTAACAGACAGTAATTCATACTAGCCTATTAATGCTTTATCTATATATTTTAATTAAGTATTACCTACGTTGAGCCTCTTGAGAGAAACGCTCGCCATAAGATTGGAAGATAGCATCAGCAGAAGCAAAAACATCATCCTGACCATATTGTTTTCCTAATCGGGCAATATCTCTTACAATAACCAAAGCATTATTCTTTTCGTTTATATACTCACCAAATACATTGTCGTTATAATAAAACTTAAGATCATGTAAAGCTATTTCACTTAATCTGACAGCAATCTTATTAGCTTTCTCTATCTGACCAATTTTATAATAGTTCTCCATTATAGGAACCATAAAATAATCGTAAGGAACAGTTTTTTCTGGAAGAACTTCCATACATCTGTCAAGAACAGCTTCGGCTCTAAGCTTATCGCCTTCGTTAGTTAATTCCGTAGCCAAACGAGCAAAGTTACTTCTATAATTACGTATAGAGCGCATATGGTGCTCATCGAAATATAGGCTTTCATCATTCAAACCACCATACTTAAATACATTCATTATTTTATCATAAAGAATATCTGTATCAACACGGCCATATGTTCCAAGCTTATAGCCATTATTATTCTTAATAGGAACAAGGCGATAAGCCATACCATCCAATTGGAAGTATTGCATAAGGTTTAAATAAGCATCAGGTCCGGTAGTGATAGCATAGTATATTGGTCGATCCCAATTAAAGGATGCCAACATTTCCATCATCATTAAGTTATTCTTCTGAACCATGTTTTTATTTACTCTCCACTCTACTTTATCAACTATAAGAGCTGTATCTTTAGCTGCAACAGTACCATTTTGTACCACTTTTTCTTTATCAACTTTAATATAAAGGTCCTTAGTAGGAAGGTAGTTCATTTTAGAACCATCACGCATTGCAACTTTAGTTTTAGAATTCTGGCTAAAGAAGAAATCCATAATTTCTCTTACATTATAATGCTGTCCTTTTTTGGCAACACCAGTTTCAAAGAAATATCCAACATCGTTGGTACCTTGAATATACTGATCGCGCTCAATACTAAGAGGAATAGGCTCTGCATCGTAAGACTTACGGCGCATTTGATCTACATACCAATCGGTATTGAAAAGGCTAAGGTTTACAATCTTAATATCTGTACGTACACCTTCCACTTCCTGAGCGTACCAAAGAGGGAAAGTATCGTTATCACCATTGGTGAATAAAATCGCATTCTTCTCACAAGAGTTAAGATAGTTAGTTGCAATGTTCAGAGTGTTATATCTTCCTGAGCGATCGTGATCATCCCAGTTTTCATTAGCCATAATACCAGGTACAAGTACCAAAGTAACTGCAGTTGCAGCAATGGCCGTAACCTTAGGATTCATAACTTTGCGAAGCGTATCGTAAATTGCCAACACTCCCAAGCCTATCCATATGGCAAAGGCGTAGAATGAGGCCACATAAGCATAATCACGCTCACGAGGTTGATATGGATATTGGTTTAGATAAACCACAATTGCGAGTCCTGTCATTAAGAATAACGAAAGCACTACAATACCATCTTTATAGCTTTTATTAAATTGGAAAATCATACCCAATAAACCCAATAATAGAGGGAAGAAAAAATATTTATTATTTCCCTTATTATTAATAAGATTTGCTGGCAACATACTTTGGTCGCCTAAGCGAGCATTATCAATGGCCGGAATTCCTGAAATCCAGTTTCCATGTAATTTACCACCATGTCCTTGAATATCGTTCTGACGGCCAACAAAGTTCCACATAAAGTAGCGCATATACATATGACCTATCTGATATTTAAAGAAGAAGTTAAGATTATCGCCAAAAGTAGGTACCTCTATAACTTTGGTTTTCCCATTTTCAGTTACTGTAATTCGTTTAGGATTTGGACCCATATACGACTTATAAACATCGGCATGAGGAGGACGTTGATTGCTCCACATACGAGGGAAAATAGTAGTAACATTAGAGGCATATGTAGGCACTCTTTTATTTCTAAGATCTGTTAAAACATATGCTTGCTTTATTGAATAAGTAGTGTTCTTACTGTTTTTAATGTAATTTTCAGCATCTTTTTTATACTGATAGAATTTTATTAAACCTCTGTCACCAATCTTAATTTTTGAAGAGTTTGGAAGGCTATTTTCTGAAACAACACAGTATAGTTTTGTATAAACAGGTGATTTATCTTCCCACTGATCACCAGGGTTTGTTGGAGAGTTGAAATATGGACCACTAAATAAAGGGGTATCTCCATATTGCTCACGATTTAAGTAAGCAAGCATACTAGTTGCATCCTCAGGATTATTCTCATCAATAGGTGTATTTGCATTAGAGCGAATCACCAAAATAAAGAATGAAGAATAACCAATTATTAAGAAAGTAATACCTAGAATAACTGTATTAGCAATAAGTTTTTTCTTCTTTTGTGTAAAGAATAAACCTCCTGTAATAGCAGCCATCACTATAATAAAGTATATGATAGTACCACTATGGAAAGGCATTCCCAATTTATTCACAAAAAATATTTCGAAATTACCAGCAAGGATAACAATCCAAGGAATAATGCCATACATTACTAATGCAAGCAATACTATTGAAAGTAAACCTGATAGCAAAATGCCTTTTAGGTTAACATCATATTTTTTGAAATAGTAGATATAGACTAATGCCGGGATTGTAAGCAGGTTAAGCAAGTGAACACCAATTGAAAGGCCAACTAGATAAGCGATTAGAATTATCCAACGGAAACCATGACGGTGGTCAGCAACATCTTCCCACTTAAGCATAGCCCAAAAAACTATTGCTGTAAAGAAAGAGCTTAGTGCATAAACCTCACCCTCTACAGCCGAAAACCAGAAAGAATCGGTAAAAGTATATGCCAAAGCACCTACCAAACCACTACCTAGTATAGCATAAAGATTACCACCCTCTAAAAGAGAATCGTCACCTTTAGTAAGAATTTTGCGTGCCAAATGCGTAATTGACCAAAACAAAAATAGTATTGTAAAGCTACTAGCAAGTGCTGACATAGCGTTTACCATGAATGCTACTTGTGAAGTATCGGCGGCAAAAAGACTAAAAAACTTTCCTAAAATCTGAAAAAATGGTGCCCCAGGAGGGTGACCTACTTGTAATTTATATGCTGTTGCAATATATTCTCCACAATCCCAAAGACTAGCCGTTGGCTCTGCAGTTAAAAGATACACTGTTGAAGCTAAGGCAAATACAGCCCAGCCAATGTAGTTGTTTAACTTTTGATAAAGTTTCATAAATCTATTTTTGTAAGTGTTTTTGCATAAAGTTTAATCTAATTTGTGACTTTTTATGCTAAGATTTTCAAGCCACGAATTTAGAAAAAAAACGTTGTAACTTGATACTTATTATTCGCTTAACGAAATTTAATATTAATCATCAATTTCTAATTTCCAAATTTGCTCATTATCCCAGTTAGCTCTTATGTCAATAATCTTATTTACATAATAAATTCGCTCGGGTAAAATTCGTTCATGAAAATCACCATTATCCCATTTTCCATTCTTATTTAAATCCACTATGGCCTTAATCTTATATTTTCCTTCGGTCAAGAATGGATAGCTTACTGTTTGAGGTTCAGTAATAAAATCTTCGCGAATAACGGCATCTTTAGCATTAAGCATCTGAATTATTAACGGCTGACTTCCTGAATATTTCACTACCAAATCTAAACTACCATACTCACGCATTTCGGTAGTTTGAAATTTTTTCTCAATGGAATCATTGGTGGCACCATACAAATCGAAGAAGGTACTATCCCTAA
>NIUZ01000171.1 GCA_002254285.1 Bacteroidetes bacterium 4572_112
GTATAGGTTTTATCATTGTGATTAAGTTTTGTGCTATGGTATATTTTGTAATGAATGTTTCTTTTTTTTTTTTTGAAAACGGTTGAGGGAGGTTGAAAGGGTTGAAATGCCTGCCTGCCGGCAGACAGGTTGAATTGCTTATTTGTTTAATTGGTAGTTCTATTCTAAATTCGATTAATTAGTGAAATTCGATGATAAAAGTATTCAAATGAGCCAAAGGCGAGTGAGAATAAAATTCGCCTGCCTGTCGGCAGACAGGTGCTAATTCGTGTAATTAGTGGATAGTTTTTTTTTGAGTGAAGCGGGCTGAACGAAAATCTTAATAACCTTAATCCCTTAATGTTTCAGAAAAATGTTTAATTGTTTAGTTGTTGATTTGCTTATTTGAGAGTACTATTCTTAATTTCCTTAATCTCTTAATGTTTCAGAAAAAAACTTTAATCAAGAGAACCACTTTAGCCTTCAGTTTTTTATAGGCACAAAAAAAGGTCGAATGAATTAACAAACGACCTTTTTGATATTATAGAAAAACTTAGCTTATTCAGCAGCAGTTTCTTCAGTTGCAGTTTCTTCAGTTGCTTCCTCAACAGGAGCTTCCTTAGCGGCAGCAGCAGCTTGCTCTTCCTTAATCTTAGCTTCAACCGCATCAGACTTACGTTTAGCAATTGCTTCTGCGCGAGCAGTATTGATTTTTACTTCTGCTTCGAAAGCTTCTTTCTTAGCATTAGCAATAACATCTTCATGTGCTTTAACAGTATTAGCGATACGAGCATTTTTCTCGTTCATCCAAGCAGCAAATTTAACTTCAGCTTCTGCCTCAGTAAATGCGCCTTTAGCTACACCACCCATAAGGTGTTTTTTGTACATGATTCCTTTATACTTCAAAATAGAACGTACAGTATCAGAAGGCTGAGCTCCTTTACCTAACCATGTCAAAGCTGAATCGAAATTGATTTCGATAGTTGCTGGTTTTGTTCCTGGATTATAGGTGCCTAACTTCTCAATAAATTTTCCATCTCGAGGTGCACGACCATCCGCTACTACAATGTGGTAGAATGCTTTTTGCTTCTTACCATGACGTTGTAATCTTATTCTTGCTGGCATAATAATAAATATTAATTTGTTTATACTAATTCCTTAGAATTTCAGGATTAAATCCTCTTTTTCTAACGGGCTGCAAAATTATCACTATTTTTTTTATTGACAAAGCTTTTTTGCTTCTTTTTTTAGTGTTTAAAATCTCTGATAATCAAAGTGATATGGTGTTAAGTATTTGTGGTGAAATATAGGCCTTGCAATTTATGGGTGTATTTTGCCTTAATATTTGCAATTAACTGCTGCTGATATCAGTTACCGTTGATTGTCTAAAGAGAATCCCCTAGCTTTCGGCTCTAATTCCTAACACCACATTAAATAATTCCACAATTACAACATTTCCACATTAAGTCATTTCCTAATTTCCACATTAAACCATTCCACCTCTAAATAATTTTCTAATTTTCACATTAAATCATTCCCTATCTTAGCCACCAACAAAAAATCCAAATTATGCCAAAGCCAAATTTTCTAGAAAAAATAGCACTTTTTGCAATTAAGCATAAAGTACAAGCTTGGTTTAATCTTGAGAAATCATTGGTGCAAATTGATAATTATATAGTATCTAGTGATTTGTCGCCGGCAAAAACATGGCCCAATCCCGATAAATTTACCCAAGGAGGGGAGATTCCTTTTAGCTTTGAGAACATATCTGTTATAGGAAAGTATCTGAAATCAAGTATTAAGAATGGTGAGTATTCAATAAAATCGGCATTAAAGCATGGCATTATGCCTAAAACTACGATAACCGATGAGGCATTGGAGGATATTAAGGAATACGCCAAAAGCATTGGAATTGATAAAATAGGCTTCACCAAAATTCCTACAAAATTTATATTTAAAGAAAGGGCAATACAGTACGATAATGCCATGGTGCTTATTATGGAAATGGATAAGGAAAGTATATCCAAAGCACCGAGTATTGATACATTTCGTACTGTCTTTCAAACATATGATGCACTGGGAATTGCGGCAAATAAGCTTTGTGCTTATATGCAAGAAAAAGGCTTTGGAGCACAGGCAAGTCATCCGCTAGGTGGCTTGGTATTATATCCACCATTGGCACAAAAAGCGGGCTTGGGTTGGTTAGGTAAGCATGGTTTGCTTATTACTCCTGAGTTTGGTGCTAGGCAAAGGATTTCTGCTATTTTTACTAATATAAGTAACCTGCCATTTACTGATAATATGGATCATGAGTGGATAGGTGGTTTCTGCGATTCGTGTAATAAGTGTATAAGAACTTGCCCACCACACGCTATATTGGATAAGCCAATTATTCATGAGTCATTGCGCAAAACTCATATCGATAGAAGCAAATGCCTGCCTTATTTTGTTGAAAATAAAGGTTGCTCGGTTTGCTTAAAAGATTGTGTCTTTAGCTCTCATAATTACTATAAATTAAAGGGTAGTTTTGAAAAAAATAAGGTTTTAGATAGTAATATGTCAATAATCGCATAAGCTATTTTAGCTTATTTTTGCAGTATTGAAAAATATAGTTTTATCAAAATTAATAATCAATGATAAAGAAATTACTTTTAGTTAGCTTTATATTTATGTCGTCTCATTTATTTTCGCAAAATATATTGGGTGTTTCAGCGGGTGCTGTCAGTGGATTTAATACAGGCGATGTTTATCTTTGGGAGTATAAAGTTGAAGAAAAACCTTCCATAGGTTATTATGTGCTGTTTGA
Organism: Bacteroidetes bacterium 4572_112; assembly: GCA_002254285.1. GTDB lineage: Bacteria > Bacteroidota > Bacteroidia > Bacteroidales > UBA1556 > UBA6267. The sequence goes on from NIUZ01000171.1 coordinate 2,786, forward strand.
GTATAGGTATCAATTTAAGTTCCCTGTATATATACGTACTGGAGTTGGTTTTCAGCAATTTTATTCTAAAGTTGTGATTAAGGACTCTAAAATAACAGGATATTCAAATAACTTTCTATTACCAATAGCTGTAGGTTATAATATAAATGATAAATGGAATATTGATGCAGGAGTATCTCTTCAGGATTATAGAGATAGAGATGATTTTGCTTTAATGAAGAGCAATAATCTGAGAACCAATATTACTTTTAATGTTAGCTATGAATTCATGCCAAATTTTGAGGCTAATTTTGGCTATTCGCAAATAGTTTCAAAAAAAATAAATTCGTTTATGGTGGTTCATCGTAGCTATCATTTTATGTTGGGAGTAACCTATAATATTACTATTAAGAGAAAGAATAAAAAAAACAAGGAAAATGATGAATCGAATATATAATTTAAAATCTTACGTATTTATTTTATTGGGAGTATTGTTTCTACTCTCAGTATCTTGTAATAAATATATAGTAGAGGAAGTTGAAACCGTTGATGCTTCAACAGTAACTCCTAATACCATTGAAACCGATTTGGCAGTAATAAATATTACTGTGCCCCAAGCTGATTTTGATTATATGATGGGTAATTATACTGAAGATATTGAAATTGTTGGTCACCTGACTATGTTTCATTTCAAAAAGCAGATTATAAAAGATCAGTTAATAGAAATCTCCATAAAAGGTTCTTTTACAGCAGAATATCCATTAAAAAGTTTGAAGATAAAGTTTGATAAAAACCAAGATAATTCTACGGGCTCAATATTAAATGTTGAAGATAAGCTTGCTAATCACCATTTGGATGTTATAAGAAATTTTAGCCTTAGAAACTCGGGTAATGATTTCTATGAGTCATACATAAAAGATATTAGCTATTCGCAGTTGGCAATTGATATGAAGCTAGATTTGGAGCTTAGCTATTATCGTATAGTTCAGGTTTTTGTGAATGATAAGTTTTATGGCTTATTGAATATGCGTACAGAGAAAAATAGAACAGCACTTTCAAAACTTATGGATGTAAGTAAAGGGGATTTGAATATAATAAAGATAAATCATATTGGTGGAGGTGTCGAGGAGCTGGAGTATAAGCATGGCGACGAAGCAAAAATGAATGAATTGGTAACGGCAGTGTTTTCTCGAAATACGACTAAGCTGAAAGAATTATTAGACCTTCAGAATGTTGCTGATTATATTGCTTATCAAGATTTTATAGGGAATAGCGATTGGCCCTTTAATAATGTAGAAATTTATAGTGTGCTTGATGGCAAATTCCGATTTTTTCTTTACGATTTAGATTTTGCTGGTACAAGAAATAAGTACTTTGTGTTGGACGATAATCCTAATGGATTTGTTTATAATATGTTTAAGGCACTTATGGAAGATGATGCTACAAAAGCAATGTTTGAAGAGTCGCAAAGAAAGATTGTAAACTATGCTCATAGCCTTCATCACATGCCGAATGGTATTTGGAATTAGAAAAAGTACAAAATCAGTATGAGCTTCGTAGAGATGAGTATATTGATTATTATGGGTTGTAGGGTTTAGTTGGCAGTTTTGATTAACGATATCAGGTATCAGAATGCCGGTTTTTGATATTCGTGTATAAATCTGACATCCTAAATTGTTATCCGATAGTAATCGGATTTTCTATCGTTAATCCCAATTCTTAAAATAAATAGGCAAGTCCTACGGACTTTGACAATGTTTTCCGCACTTCGTGCTACAAACAGGAAAGTCCTACGGACTTAAAAACAAAGTTTTGATTTATGATAGAGGGTTGTTATAATAACAATTTTTGATTTTCGTGAATAAATCTGACATCTAAAATCGTTATCCGATAGTAATCGGATCTTCTATTGTTAATCTCAATTATCAGAATAAAAACAATAGCCATACAGTGCTATTTATTGTTTATAAAGGATCAGCAGTAATCTTATACTCCATATTAATTTCAATGGTAATATCCTTAGTAACAGTTTCTTTTGTGGTTACTTCTGTCCTTAATTTATACTTATCGGCCTTAATATATTTATCAAGTTTGCTATTAGTAGTTGTTAAATTTATGGAGTTTGTATTAGCATCAATATTATCTTTACCTGCAAGTTCAATTTCGTCAGAGTCATCGGTAGAGATGTATATATGAATAGATTTTAAGAAGCTAAAAGTTTTATCAGCAGGATCTTTAATCCTCATATTTAAAGAAGTAAGAAGTACATCTTTAATTAAATCTACACTGGTGTTGTTTTTGCTCATTTCCTCCTCAGAGCCGGTAGTAATATCAGGAGTGGGTATTTCGAATGGCAGAGCAACCGGAATACTTGTTTCTACAACTATTTCAGTTGTATTA
>NIUZ01000172.1 GCA_002254285.1 Bacteroidetes bacterium 4572_112
GTTCTATTGGAGTATAGGAGTTAATTACCGGGACCTGATTCGGGAGTTCATAAGCACCCATATCAATTCTACCGAAAATACGAGGGTTTCCCATTAGATCTAAACCCGGAAGGCTTAAACCTGATGCATCTTCTGTTCCGGCATTTTTGCATGGAGAATTTGCAGCTAATTGGTAAGGAGCATCACCAGAAGCTAAGAAAAGAGGATCTGTGTCGATATTATTTTCGTAGGTGCCGTTAAATGTTGTACCGAAAAAACCAGCTTGACCACCTTGGATGTTAGATAATTTAAAATCTAAAACACAATTACTATTTGCGATCTCAACTTGACTATCTGAGTTGTCTCTAAGGATGCAATTTACAGCAATTCCTTCCGTCGATTGTGAGTAATAAATCCCTCCATCAGAATTTGCTAAAATAGTACAATTAGTAATATTACCGCTACTTGCATAACCACAATAAATACCATAAGAACCATTATCTACGATCAAATTACCAACAATCTTTGGTTGAACAAATTCATGTAGATAAATACCACCACCGTAACCAGCTGTAGTATTTTCATGTATTTTATTATTATAAAGCTTAACCTCATTAGTTACACTCATATTGGATTTACCAATATAACATCCACCTCCACCTCTGGCATCAATGTTAGAATTATTATTATTGATAGTGTTACCAGTAACTATTAAATAGGAGTCTAAAAAGGAGATACCACCACCGTAACCAGCTATATTTGATGATATTTGATTATTTAAAATCACACCTCCTGCTAAATTTCCATAAACACCACCACCATAACCATAGGTTGAGTTATTTGAAATTATATTTCCATCGATAAAAGGTTTTGAGTCATCTATATAAATTGCCCCACCTTCAGACTCACCTTCATTATAAGAAAGATCATTATTGCGAATAACAGCATTACCATTCCAATAACAATGTATTGCTCCTCCAAATTGTGAAACATTTCTAATAATAGAACAATTTTCAATTATTAGTTTTTCACATTTCTTAATATAAAAAGCTCCACCTTTTATACCATAATTTGGATTATACATATTCTTACAATATTTAATGGAGCAATACTTAAATTTTGAAGTATCATTAGAAGCTTCGACTGTGTCAAATTTTAGTCCAGCCCATCCTGCATTAGTATTAGTTGAATAAAATCTTATACTATCAGCTTGACTTCCAACAGCATTGATTTGTCCATTAACAGAAAATTTGAAATGACCGCTAAAAATTACTTCAACACCCGGCTCTATTGTTAGAGTTGTACCATTTTCTACGGAAATATCTCCATTAATATAGTGGGGTGTGTCACTTTTTAGCCAGCTTCCTGAAACACTGCCTGCATCAATTTCAACTCCCATTAAAGCTTTTGAGAGTAAAAGAATTATTAAAATAAAAAGTCTCATTAATTTCCTTTAATTTTTAGTTGAATTACCTCCGTCAAAGCTGGAGTTTCAATTAGTTTTAATTATTACAGTTTGAGGTGTAGCTATAACTCCATCTTGTTAAATCTTCATTAAATATCCAACCATCTGAAGTTCTTAAAGGTTTAAAAGCCGCAGGAAATAAACCATCAACCGATTGCCTATAATCATTACAAAAAGTCCCTTCAAAGCCTCGTGTATTATCTGAATTTCTATACATCCCTATACTCTTCATTAATGCAGAACCTAAAACTACAATTCTGGTAAGAACTGATTTATCATTCGGTTTAAACCAATCATTAATAGTCCCGAATTCCGTTGCCCCGTTATCTGTTATATCTCTTGCTCCAAATTTTCCATTAGGAGCATAAAAAGTACCACTTAATAGTGTAACTCCGTATATATCAGCCCAATCAAATAATAATTCTTTTCCTAACCAAACATTTCCATTTTCAGCAATACATCCAAAATTAGAAGTTGAATTAGAATTTTGTAAGGCAAGACCCAAATCTTTAATATTTTGAGCATTATTAGCCCATGGATATATCGCATCTACATAATTTGGAGCCCACCAGTTTCCAACATTAACACTTCCACAGGAGTTAATTGCACTATTATAGAGTGGAATAAGCTTTTTATACTTAATATCTCCAAGAATTTCAATATCAGCATGTTCAGTCATTAGCGTAATATTTCCACTTATCGTACTTTCCATGATAGCAACTCTATTGATTTCTGTCGAAGCTCCTCTTATTAAAATTGCATTTCTAGAATGACCATCACCAAAAGGCTTGTTACTATATTGCCAGTTTTGAGGCTTTGGATCAACCTTCACCCAACCATCACCAAAGGTGATTTTGATATCGTCACTGGCTTCGATATCAATAATATATGGATTTTTTACAGCTGAAGGTCGGGTTGTAGGATTTAATATTTCCGCAAAAGAAGCTACTACATCTTGAGTATTATCTATTTCCCCTGAGTTTCCTTCATATCCATTGGGAAATATTTTCCGGTATCTTGGTTTCATGTCTTCAACATTTTCAGATAATACAGATTTGTCCCAAATACCGTTATTATACTGGTTTGCAAACATTGCTCTTTGGATATCTGTTAATCCAGTACCTTCTGCATTAGTATTAGCGTCTTCATCATAGACATTGAAAATGTTGCGAATCGATTTTTTTGAAGCACTAGAGACAACATTCCCATCAAATACAGGATCTCTAATTATATTGATTAGTCCTCCAAAAAATAAATTCCCAAGCATCATATCTGAGGCTTCATACACGCCTGAATCAGGGTCTTTTCCGGCATATACGACAGAAGGGGGCATATCCTCTTCAATGGCTGAAGTATATTCTGCTATAGATTGAGGCCGGATATTAGCCATAGTGGCTTCACATATATTCCCCGTTATTTTATCTGTTGCTTTAGAGGTAAGTGTCCAAGTATTATTATTTTCCCAAGAACTGGTTAAATCGACAACACAGCCATTAAGTTCAAAGTCTTGAGCACCTGTAATTATTGCTTCAGCACTAGCACTAGGTGTTGCAAATTGTGCATAGGTGACATTTCTTAATACTTTTATTGCTTGAACAAGACCAGCATCAGCTGCGTAAAATGTTCTAGTATTTACAACTTCGGTATTTATAGCTTTGTTTTGAGCTGAAGCTATGAATATCATACCACTAGCAGTAATTATGATTATTAGTGTTACCATGAGTGCGACTATTAAAGCTGAACCATTTTTATTTTGCATGAATAATTTCTCCATTAATTTCTACAAGCAGCAGATACATTAAGCATAGCTGTAGATTTCGTAAAACCTTTACACTGTACTGTAACAGCTAAGGAAGGAATGAGGATTGTTTTTTCAGAGCCAGAACCTACATTGAAAACTCCACTAATGGTGGTCAAAACACCATTAGTATCACCAATTAACACATTTGTGTATGCTGCATTATCTTCTTTTCTTTCTAACCTATCGTTTTCATCATTAAACCTAAATAAAACAATACTATCATCTGTTTTAGTAATTGATAGTATACCATCACTAATAGCAATTTCTTTTCCTTCTGTGACATGGTTAAATATACTAAGATAGGCTAAAGAGAGTTGACTTTGTGCTCTAGTAGCTACAACTGCTTCATTTGAATATCTAGCTGATAAAATTAAATAAGTTGACACACCGGTTAAAACAAAAGCTAAAATTAATCCCGTTATTAAAACTTCAATAAGTGTAACACCTTTTTGCATAACTACTCCATTTGTTCTATTAATTATTTGACCGCATAGATAGTGAAATTGACTTAGCATTATTATGGATTGTCCAGCCTACTGTCGCCTTAAGTTCAAGCAATTCACTTGCAGCAGGACTAGAAGCGGTAAGGTTTACGGAGCTTGTTTCGAAGTATAATTTATATATTATCCCATCAACTGTTATTTCGTCAGCATTTTCTAAGCCTAACCTCATACCAATAGCTCCATCATCTGCACAAAGAGCAGCTAAATCATGATTATCTCTAATGCTTTCAAAATAATTTTTAATAATATTATTAGCATTTGATTCGCAAGTACTTTGCTGTATCATTTTTTTACTTGCAACCATAGAAAAAAAAACTGCACCAACGGTTATCACCAATAATAAACTCGCCACTAACACTTCTATAAGTGTAACACCTTTTTTCAAAAAGAAACCTCTTTGGTATAATTATTTATAATTTACTTCTAATATTTGTTGTATTATCTACTGATATAAACATCAATAAACAGCATGATTTTTTTTAAAATCGTTTAAAACTTACGAAACAAAAAGAAAATAGTCAAGTCCTATTTTAATTATTATATGAATCAATTATAAGTTTATTTTATTCAGTTTTTAGAAATGTGCATTTGTTAAATCAGCAATTTTAAATTTTTTTTTATTATGAAAAACGATTTGCTGTTGTTCGATTGATATTATTAGAACTGTGTAAGGTAATAAAATAAAAGAGGATTTTTTATCTGATAAATTATTGGAAAATGTTGTATCTGAATGATAAGAGGCATAGCTAAAAAGTGGAAATATTTCCGAATGTCTAGTTTTATTTTGATTTTATTGGGTTCAGAGTGAATTTGTTTATATATTTATATGAAGTAATATGTTTTTTGTGTGTGTTAATAAGTTTATATATAGTCTCATAATGATGTTATTAGTGATTTGTCAATAGTGTTTGGCGATGCTAATGAGTTAAAAATGGATGGGTGTTATGGATGATTTTAAAGTCAAACCGGTTATTGTTGTTATTGATGATGAATTGATAATTCTTAATAGTATAAGAAGTTTGCTTAGGCGGCAATTTGCAGTACATACTTTTATTAATCCAGCCGAAGTTAAATCGTTTTTGAATGATCATCATGTTGATCTTGTTATTTCCGATGAGATGATGCCGGAGATTAAAGGGAGTGAGCTTATGACGGAAATACATAAGACTCATCCCAGTATTTGCAAAATTATTTTGAGTGGACATGCAGAAAAGGAGAATATTGCCGCTGCGATTAATAATGCTCATATTTTTGCCTTCCTTTTT
>NIUZ01000027.1 GCA_002254285.1 Bacteroidetes bacterium 4572_112
TATGAATTTTAGAAATTTCATCAAATAAATTATTTTTATGTTGTTTGTCTTACTTATTAAAGAGATTATACACTATATTATACAATTGTCAAAAATAAAAAAAAATATCACATCAATAGTTATCAAATATTAATAATTGTGACTAAGCTTTGTTTAAAACTTTCGTATCTTTGAAGTGAATCAATTGACCATAGATATGACTATCTTTGAAGTGAATCAATTGACCATAGATATGACAAATGATATTGAATGTAAAAAACAGATAATAAAGTTATTAGCAACAAAGTCTGTTGCTAAGTATAAGGCTTTTGATAATGCAGAGATTGTGTTTGAAGATATTAAAAAATCATTACAAGCACTGATGGCTGATCTTAAAAAAGAGCTGAAAACTTTGGGCGAAGATATTCCTGTGGAGTATAAAGAAGTGGGTAAGTATGAAATTGAGTTTAAAGTAGCAGGAGATCTACTGCTATTTTATATGCATACAAATATATTTGAATTCCCTAAATCGCATGCTGTTATGCAACAATCATATGTAAGGGATGACCCAACAAGAGCATACTGTGGAATAATTAGTATATATAATTTTTTGGCGGATTCGTTTAAGTATAACAGACTAAATGATGTCGGTTATTTAATAGGTAGAATTTTCGTCAATAAAGACTCCAATTTTTTGGTAGAGGGGAAGCGACAAATGGGTTTTATTTTTAATAATTATGGAACTCAAAAAATGAATGATGAATCCTTACAAAAAATCATAGAAACCGCACTTAAGTACTCCATAGAGCTCGATTTGATAGTGCCTCCATACCGCTCAGTGAGCATTGTAAGCGTTCAAGAGATGCAAAATATCACGTCTAGCGTGTCTTTAAAAACGGGTAAACCATTGGGTTTTAGGAGTAAAGCTGATGCTAAAAGTATGAAGTAAAAAAAATGAATTATTTTATATAATTTGTTTGGCTGTGTAAAAATAAAGTATATCTTTGCAGTCCAATTAGAGAAGGTAAAACTTCTTCGAAAATGGTCCGTTCGTCTAGGGGTTAGGACGCCAGGTTTTCATCCTGGTAACAGGGGTTCGATTCCCCTACGGACTACTTTTTTATTTAATAAAAACATATCATTATGGCTAATCATAAGTCTGCAATTAAGAGGATTAAAACAAGCGAGAAGAAAAGACTTCACAATAGATATTATGCTAGAAGCATGAGAAGTGCAATTCGTAACTTTGCTAAACGTGGTATTATCCATAAGAAGAAAGCGGCGAACTTAAAATCTAAGCTTACTAAACAAATTGCTGTATTATAGTATTTGTTTAAACGAAATTATGAAGCCTCTAGATTGATTTTTAGAGGCTTTTTTTAATGAAAAAAAAACTGCAAAAAAAGATTATATTATCTTGAAATAAACTATATCTTTGCAGTCGAAATAAAGAAGCTTATACTTCTTTAGAAATGGTCCGTTCGTCTAGGGGTTAGGACGCCAGGTTTTCATCCTGGTAACAGGGGTTCGATTCCCCTACGGACTACTTTTTTTATTTTATTAATACATAAAAATAATACATAATGGCTAATCATAAGTCTGCAATTAAGAGGATTAAAACAAGCGAGAAGAAAAGACTTCACAATAGATATTATGCTAGAAGCATGAGAAGTGCAATTCGTAACTTGCAAATAATTACTTTGAAATAAGTAAATATAGATATAAAAAAAACCTCTAAATCATTTGATTTAGAGGTTTTTTTGTGCCCATAATTATGATTATTCAAAGGCTGATACAACTTCGCTTACAAATTTATTATAGTCAAACTCTCCTTTTTTAGAAATGCCAAAGCGTACTATTACGAGCTTTTTTGATGGTATAATATATACTCTTTGCCCTTGATAGCCATCAGCAAAGTATGTATCCTTAGGAGCGTCGGGTACTTCATGTCCTCCTTGGTTTAACCAAAATTGTGCACCATATTTTCCTTCCGAATTTGGAGCTATTTCTTGAGTGAAATTTACCCAACTAGGGTTAACAATAGTATCGCCAAACCAAACCCCATTCTGTAAGTATAATAAACCATACCTTGCCCAATCTCTTGCTGGAGCATATGTATATGATGAACCTATGAATGTTCCAGCGGCATCAGTTTCCATTATTGTATGGTTCATTCCTACTCTATGGAATAGCTCTTTATATGTCCAATTCCAATATTCATTATTATTCGCAAACTGTCTCTTTATTATCTCTTGAAGTATATTTGATGTTCCCGAAGAATAGTACCATTCAGTATCTGGAGCTTTTTTCGCTGGCATAGATAATGCATATTTACCTACATCACCTTTGTCATAAAGCATTATTGTTGCTTCTGATATATCGCCATAATCTTCGGTCCACTTTAAGCCTGAGTTCATTTGCAAAAGGCTCTTTGTTGTTATATTTTTTCTATCATCATTTTGCCATTCATCAATTGGTGCTGCTTCATTAATGTTTATTCTACCTTCTTTCACCAACATTCCCATCATTGTATTTGTAATGCTTTTGCTCATCGACCAGCCTAGTATAGGAGTTGTTTCGTCAAAACCATCAGCATATTGTTCCCATTTCACTAAGGTGTCGTAAGCTACAATAATTGCTCTTGTATTTCCTTGTGCCATAGCTGATTCTATAGCAGAATTTAGTTTTTCATTATTAACATTATTTGCCTCTATATCCCTATCTTTATCTCCAATAGGCCAATAGTTATCTTTTTCAATTATTCTATAAGCTTGATCACAATTTTGTGATTTAACCATTTCTATATTATAATTACTTAGAAGTGTACAGCCTAATCCATTTCTGTAGATTGCTACTTGCTCACCAAATCCAAAAAAATCACTTGTTACGGTTTTATTGTCCATATCTACAATACTAGTAGCTAAATTTACAGGAAAAAAGTTGATGTCAAGCTTTTCAATGCTCCGCTGAGTTCTGCCTGCAACAAATATTCCTGAAGCTATATTCTTAGCCGCAAATCCTGTAAAAATAGTTGATCTATCAATTAAGTATTTAGCTAGTATGCCGAATCCTAATAGTAAAATCACTATAAAAGCAATTGTAATTTTCTTAATCATAATGAGTTAGTTTTGTTTAGTATCTGTATTTTTTAATTTGTGTAGTGCAATTATAGTGATTTTTTGTGAATTTATGACATTTTTTCTTATCTTCGCTAATATATGATACTACGCAAATCACAGATTTTTTCAATATTATTTTTCTTCATGACGGCTTTATTGCTTTCGTGTAATTCTGATAATAAAACTAAACAAGCGGTTCCTATTGCTAAACAAACAGATTTACCGCTTTATGATTCGGTTTATCATAATATTTTGGATAATGAGAAAATTAGAATTATTACTCATAATAATTCCACAGGCTATTTTGTATATAGAGGTAGCCCTATGGGATTTCATTATGATTTAATAAAGCTTTTTGCTAAGAAACATAATTTATCGGTAGAAATAATAGTTGAAGATAATTTGAATAAAGCAGTTGAAATGCTTAATAATAAAGAGGTTGACCTCTGCGCGTTTGATATTACAGAAACCAGAGAACGTGCAAAGTCTGTATTATATACCTATCCTATTGGTTATAATAGACAGGTTTTGGTGCAGCGAAAGAAATATGGAAAACGTAAGAATGATGATTCTGAATTTGTAAGCAGTTTTCTTGACATAGATAGTAAGGATGTATATGTTGCTAAGGGTACAATATTTAAGCAACAAATTGAGCATTTGGAGGATATTAGTAATACCAATATTAATGTTATTGAGGACTCGGTATATACAATGGAGGAGCTAATACAGCTTGTTGCTGATGGTAAAATAGATTATACAGCATGCGATGAACGTATTGCTAAAGCTAACTCTACCTATGTGAGTAATATTGATTATTCGTTGCACTTAAGTATTGATCAAAAGTTAGGGTGGGTGGGTGCACTTGGCTCCGATTCACTTATAAAGATGATTAACGATTGGCTAATTCCTTTTAGTAAAACAACTCGCTTTGCTATAATTAGAAATAAGTATTTTAGAACACAAAAGCAGAGTTTTTATACAAAAACTGAATTTGCACCTTTAAGAGGCGGGTCGCTTTCGCCATACGACAAAATAATTAAGAAGTATGCTAAAGAAATAGGATGGGATTGGCGATTGCTGACAGCAGTAGTTTATCAGGAGTCGCGATTTAATCCAAATGCTGGAAGTTGGATAGGGGCACAGGGCTTGATGCAATTGATGCCTGCTACAGCTACAAAATTTGGAGTTACAGATGCAACTGATCCTGAGCAAAGTATTAGAGCAGGAGCTAAATACTTAAAATTGCTTCAAAAAAGATTTCAGAGTGACTCTACCATTAGTGAAATAGATCAAATTAAGTTTTCATTGGCAGCTTATAATGTAGGCTATGGACATGTGATTGATGCTCGAAAGCTAGCAAAGAAGCATGAAGGGCATAATAATGTATGGACACAGAATGTAGACACCTTTATTTTACTTAAGATGAAACCTAAATATTATAATGATCCTGTTGTGAAATATGGTTATTGTAGAGGTTCAGAACCATATAAGTATGTTGAGCGTATAATGAATTTGTATAATGATTATAGGAATGTAACAAGTGAGTAGTTATATATAAAACTTCTAATAATAAAAAAAGCCATTTTTCAATAAAGAAAAATGGCTTTTAATATATTTTGATGTTTACTACATTTTCATAGTTAAACCAAGACCAGCAGTACCACCACTATTGTGTCCACTACCAAACTCAAGGTAAATACCCCATTTTTCATTCCAAAACCAACGACCACCAATCTGAAGGCCTATGTCTACACCACTAGTTTCAGAAACTCCGCCACCAATCCAAGTAGAAAAACCAGCGTTAGCGCCAGCATATAAATCCCAAGCTGCAGGTAATCCAATTAAGTCATCAAAATAGTAATTAGCTTTTACACCTATGTTTAGCCAATCAAGGTTAAGATTTGTTCCTGCAAAAGGAGAGATTGCTACTGGAGTTGCAACAGGTATGTCATAACTAACTCCTACAATACCAAAGTTTAATTGGCTAGTTGCTTGAGCAAATGTAAATGTTGTTGTTGCAATAAATGCAATTAATAGTAAAACTTTTTTCATAATCTAATTTAAATGTTATTCTTAATATTCCTTTTAATTAAGTGGTACAAAAATATATTAAATTTTGTTGTATTATGGTATTCTTATTTGTTGAGTTGTTAAATTAACTAAAAAACGGAGTCTGTTTGTAATTGTTTTTTTCTTTCATACACCTTTATTTTATTGGGCTTACATGGTATAAGTGTTATTATTATTGATATATTTTTAATAAAATGCTAATTTTCAAGAGTAAAGTATGCAGAAACTAATCTAAAAAGCAAAAAAAAGCTACTAAACATATTCTGTTTAGTAGCTTTTTTCTTTAATTAGTAGTTTTAGCAACCTCCAACTTCTTCACCAGTATCATGTGTCAGTTCTAAGTTCTTTTCTTGCTCTAGAGGATATTTAGTTTCCCAAGATTTGAAACCACCTTTAAGATATCTTACATTAGTATATCCTAATTCTTTTAAAGCATTTATGGTTAGTATGCTTCTTTTTCCTTTTTTACAAACTAATACTATAGCTCCATCCTTGGTAGGAGGGTATAACATTTGATTCTCCCAAAAAGCGTCATTTCCCATTTTAAACTCAATAACTCCACGAGGAATATTTACCGCAACAGGAATATAGCCTGGGTTAAATTCAAAACCTTCTCTCACGTCAATTACGAGAATGTCAGCAGTATCTAATAATGCATGTAAATCTTCAACCTTAATTGAGATAGCATCAATTGATACTTCGGCAATTTTATCATCTACACTATTATAATGCTTTACTTCATTATTACTGCACGATATAAAAAATATCAAGCTTAATATTAATGGTATTTTAATTAATAAATTGTATTTCATGGTTAATGTATTTAGTTGTTTATATTTTATTTATTGTTTTCGTTATCCCATTGTAGTTTAGTAGCATTATCTCTATCGATATTAATAATAATGCCTTCTACTCCTACAATTTTATTGTCTTTTGTAAATGGAGTCATTGTTAAAGTATGATATCCAATGGATCCATCCTTGCAATGACGAATTACTAAACCGTGCTCTACGGTTTCCCCTTTAAGTACTTTATTAAAGGTTTCTTGTAGTTGTGCAAATGAGTCTTTTGAACGCGATAAACTATAGTTTTTACCAATAATTTCATCTATCGACTCATATTTATATAAACTTACCCACGATTCATTCACTTCTTGATATGTGCCGTCCATTCCTATTCTAAAATATCCAGCTCCACTATTAGATATTACGTCGTGTAATTTATTATTGCATTTAACACCAAGTTTAGCCTCGGTTTCCATTAGAGCTTCATCAAGGAATGCGCTTCTGTCTTTATTAGTAATAAGATTATACTTAGCTACTTTAAGACTGTATTCCATCTCACTTTTCACCATTTCTTTGGCTTCCTGTTCACTCATCTCTTCCCAACCTGTAATCATTGCTTGAATGCTTGATAGAGGTTTATGGCCTGTTGTTGTTAAATATACGTGTGCTATTATAAACACTATTAAAAAGAAAGCTCCCAAAGTATGAACTGCTGCTACTGGCCCTAAACTTCCTAAAACAAATGTTTCGTTAGGGTATATTAAGTACATATATGCAAAACCCGATAACACCATTACAGGTATTACCAATATTTTTAATCCTAGGTATATTAACCTTTGCAGCGGATTAAACTTATTGTATACAAGTTTATTTGTTGGATGCTCAGCTCCCTTAAATATGCCCGTAATATAGTATTGTGCTTGTTCTTTCACTAGTTTTATTGTAGGAATATACTGCCTCCATTCTCCAGTTGTGAAGTGCCAAAATATTGCAAATATAATTAGTGCTAGGAATCCCCATGCTGTTCTATCATGAATCATTACCGCTTCTCTGTATCCAAAGAGTTCATAAAAACCATGGATTTCGAAGCCTGTTAATGCGAGCATTACTATTAGCGTAACTTGGGTCCAATGCCAAAACCTCTCAAATCCTTTATATATATATACTTTCATTCGTTCTAATTATTTTAATTGAATTATATAAATCTATTTCGTTTATTTCAATTTAGGATTAATTTATTCTTCTTTACTATGTAAGCAGTTTTTCCTTAGTACTATTCGTATTCCACCGTGTATGATTACGCCAGCGGCTGTTAGTAATACTAATAAGATTCCGATATATTCAATAAAATCATAATGGTCTCTGCCAGGTAGGTAGAAGCCTTTTAGCTCAGCTAATCTACCATCTTCGCTACTAGTATGACAATCGGTACACTGTAGTGCTTTTGCTGCAGTAGATACTTGGTGATTTAATGGCCAATACATCTCTGTTTCAACAAAATCATACTCACCACTGTATGGTAAATCTGTATATTTCATTCCTGCAGTTATTGAGTTGCTCCAATCAAAATCTACCCAATATGCGCTATCACCTTTATTTTTAGACCATAGTTTAGGTTGTACTAATTTTCTTAATATTGGATCCCAAGGTTGTTTCCCTCTGTGAACCTTTACTGGCCAAATTTTGGAACAAGAAGTAGATTCGCAATTTTCACCTTTATCATCATAAGAACCCATAAGTGTATTCATTTGAATAGGGATACTTGTTATACTATCGGTAATTAGCACGTGATCGGCAAGTCCATTAAACCACATATATTCAGGTTTTACATGGTCGTTATATACAAATGTTCCTTTTATACTTAGGTAATTATGATTCCCGTCAGCATCAGACTCATGAATTTGACTCCCATCATCATTTAGTCTACCAGCAGTACTCCAATCCCAAACCATTTTTGTAGAATTTGCTTTTGCATATTCCGGAATGTGACAAGTTTGACAGGCAATTCTGTCGCCATGGTTATTCAATACTTTATCATTATGAGGTTTGTCAGTATGACATTGTTCGCAGGTGGCTCTATTTTTATCTTCTGATGATAGAGCATATAATTTACCTTTTATAACGTGGTTTTCAGTAGTATGACATGCAATGCAACTCATATCTTCGCCTTCAATAGCCATATGTACGTCTACATCTTTCGAACATGAATTCATAGCTTTATCTAGGTCGCCATGCTTTACGTTATTTCCGCCACCACCCCAATAGTGACATATACCGCAATTTTCTCTTTTTGGTGAGCCAACACTTTGCGAAATAATGTTATAGTTAAGACCCTCTACAGGCATTCCACTTACACCTTTACCCTTTTTGTATAGTCCACTTTGGTCATGACAAACTAGGCAGTCAATATTCTCTTTCTTTGTGAAATCAAACTCCTTGTCGCCCCATCCGTAACCTATATGGCATCGTACGCAGGTCTTTTCGCTTCCATTAATTCCAATACAGAAATTATTTATAATATTTTTCTTTCCTAAGCTTACTATGCTATCTCTTCCTGCTAACTTCTCTGAACGTTCCCATGTCCAGTGATTATTAGCCATTAGCTCATGATGCCTTTCTGTATGGCAGCTCAAACAAGCCAATGTTACGTCCTGAGGTCTTTCAAATTCTTGTTGTAATATTTCAAATTTTGAATGATCAGCAACCATAATATTGATTCTGTCTGCCTTACGAGTGTAGTTCTCTACTTTTAGTTCTGTTGGTCCTTCCTTATTTATTACGCATTGATTATCAGTACGGGTAATAACCATGTAAACAATAAATTGTGGGATAATCACAATAGATAAAATGTATAATAGTCGTTTCATATAATTGTTGTTATTAAATTCACAGCAAAGATAAGTTGATAACAGTGTTAGTTGACAAACAGTAAATGACACTTACTGTTTAGACTTTAGACTTAATATGTTTTATTTTATGAGAAATGTTTGTTTTAAGTATCCATGCTTTGTATGCGAATTGTTAAAGCATATTAATACAGCTATTTAACTATGAGTCCATTCTGAAAATAGGCAATATTTATAATATGGATTATTTTGGGGGAGATTTTTATTTTTTGAAATTCAGTGATGCCGTAGCATCAGTTAATTGAAAAAAATGAAAATAACGCAAAAATAGACTTTTTTGATTTTGTTTGTTTTCGGAGTGGACTCAACAATTTTACATAGAAAAAGGAGCTATCTTATACAGATAGCTCCTTTGTGAAAACTAATTATAGTTTTATTCTGGTTTGTCGATGATATAACCTTCTAATCCTGCAACTTTATTGTTAATATATATTGGGCTAGCAGATATAGTATGATAGCTAACTGTTCCATCAGAATTATGTCGTCCAACTAAGCTACCTGTAACAGTTTTGCCTTGAGTAACAACCTTATTGAAAATTCTTTCTACAGATTTTTTATCTTCATCTGTTCTATTAAGAGTAATATGCTTGCCAACAGGGTTGCCTATGTTAGTAGTAGAGTATAACTCAAGCCATACATCATTTACTTCAGTATAATTACCATTAATATCTATTTTGAAATATCCAACATTAGACTCTTTAAGTTTTTTCTGGAAATCAATCATCATAGCATTAGTATGATCAATTTCGTGACTTAAGGATTCATCAAATAATGTGTTATCCTCTTCGCCTTCAGCATTCATAATTTTGCGTTGTGAAAAACGCATCAACATTTGAATGTTTGCTCTAACGGCAACTTCGGCTTCTTCGTCAGACATCTCTTCCCAACCTGTAACCATTGCTTTAATTGCTGACATTGGTTTATAACCGGTTGTAGTAAGGTATACGTGAGCAATAATAAAACCCACAAGCACGAAAGCTCCTCCAACATGAATATATGCAATTGGCTCAAGTGCGTATCCGTTATGACCTAATAGTGAGTCTGCAAAATAAATATACATGAATCCCGATAATACCATTACTGGTATAATTATAAACTCTAAGCCGAAATATGTAGCTCTTTGTAAAGGATTAAATTTATTGAACATAGTTTTATGAGTTGGGTGTTCCTCGTTATTAAAAATACCATGAATATAGTATTGTACTTGTTCAAATATTTTTTTCTTGGTAGGCATATACATTCTCCACTCTCCAGTGATAAATAGCCAAAAGAAAATTAATACTAATAATGCCATATAAGTATATGCTGCATTATCGTGAATTAGAACAGCTTTTTCAAAACCCATTAAATTGTATGAACCATGAATTTCGAAGCCTGTTAGTGCGAGTGTTAGAATAATAAGTGTTTGGGTCCAGTGCCAAAATCTCTCAAATCTTCTATATATATAAACTTTTTTCATTGTCTTAGATTTTCTTCTTTATATGTGTTTTTTCTTTGATAAGATTCGTAATGTCGAATGACCAACAACTCCTAATATAGTAAATATAATAAACAGAATTCCTCCCATTTCAATATATTTATTCTTGTCTCTTCCTGGAAGGTAAAAACCATCAAGCTTAGCTAATCGACTATCTCTACTATGGCAACTTTCACAGGTTAATGATTCTTCTTTAGGAGATACCATATGGTTCAATAACCAATAACTTTCGGTAGCTACAAAGTCATATTTTCCACTATAAGGTTTGCCTAATTTCTTCATTCCTGATTTTGCTGATTCATTCCAATCAAAATCACTCCAATAAGCACCGCTTCCTTTTGGCCCTACAGTATGAGGTTGTATAAGTGTTTTATAGTTGTAGTCGTATATTTGTTTACCTCGCATAATCTTCACAGGATAAATTTTTGATGGGTGCTCAGGATCAGCAGGGTCTATATTATCGTCGTATGATCCCAATAGTCTGTTTAGAACTAGTGGAGACTCTGTAATTCTATCTTCAAAGGTATGAATATCAGAATTTCCGTTAAACCATACGTAATCAGGTTCTAAATTTTTTGCATAAATTCCAGTACCGTGCTTACTTCCATATTTCCAGATTGAATCTTTAGAAATTTCTCTTTCTTCATGGTATGGCTCTCCTTCTCTTAATTTACCTGCGGTAGACCAATCCCAATCTACCTGAGTTGGATTAACTTTGGCATAAGTAGGAATATGACATGTTTGACATGCTATTTGCGCAAAGTGATTATTCAGCGTTACACTTTTGTGAGGAGTAGTTGTATGACATTGTGTACATGTCGATCTATTTTTATTAGAAGTAGATACCGTATATACATTACCTGATATATTGTGGTTATGAGTTGTGTGACATTCTGTACACTGTAAATCTACAGCATCGTTCATGTGCACATCTACTTCTCGCGAACAACTATTAAGAGCAACTTCAAGGTCGCCATGCTTAACGTTATTTCCTCCACCACCTTTATAGTGACAGCTACCACAGTTTTCCTTATTTGGGAAACCAATATGCTGTGCTACCATTTTAAGGTCTACGCTCGGAGCAGGATCACCACCTTTGCCTTTTTTGTATGTACCACTGTTGTCGTGGCAGGCAAGACAATCAATATTGTTTTGATCAGTAAAATCAAATGTTTCACCACCATAGCCATATCCAGCATGACATTTGGAACATAATTTCTCATTGGAGCTTACGCCAATACAGAAGTTATTAGGAACATTTGCTTTTCCCAACTCAATGATTTCACCGGTTATGTTTGTGTCTTTCTTAACCCACTTCCAGTGCTCATTTTTCATAAATTCCTTACCTCTTTCGGTATGGCATTTAATACATGCCTCAGTAACTTCCTGGCCAGTTTTGAAATCTTTCTGCAACTCTGCAAATTTTGAGTGGTCAGCAGGAAAAGAATCTCGCTGTACTCGCTGAATTTTGGAATTGTCAAACGGAGTTGTTACTATATCTGGGTTATATGATGCAATCATAGAGAAGATGATAATCTCCGGAATCACAATAACCAATAGTATTTGAATAATTTTTTTCATACTTATAGTATTTTCAATAGTAATTGTAATAATTTTTACTGTATTGTTTAACGATATTGATTTAACAAGTTTAATATTATTTCTAAGTGATAAAAGTAATTCTATATCAAATGAGTGTCAATTAAGTAATATAAAGATGTTACAATTTGAAAAGAAATATAAGTTAGGTTGTTTTTTAATAATTGTTTATTATAAAAATGCTTTTTTGTTATTTATGCTATTTAGTTAGTGTAAATAACTGATATATAGATATATAAAATTTCATTTTCTTGTATTTTTTGATCTAATTGTTATGCAAATAACATTATTTGAAAATCGTATTATTGAAAATTTTCGTGCAAAAAAAAAGAAGGAACAAAGTCCTTCTTTTTTACAATAGTATTTTATTTTAGTATTAATCACATACTTCACTTGGATCAGGAAGAACTACTTCGTGATGCTTAAAGTTAAGATCAGGATTAATAATGGTATTAGCTTTAGCTTTCTTCTCCTTACTAGGAACATCACCAATTACTAATTCATAATTCATAACAACATCACTTGCGTTATAAGTAGCCCATTTGTTGCTTCTAGCAAAATTATACATAAAGCTATTTGCACCAAATCTCAAACTATATGCATCATAACCTAGCAATCTTAAATAAGCAGTTAATGACGCTCCATTATGTCCTATATAACAATACACAGCTATTTTCTTATTAGTAGGTAGAGTAGATAAATCAGTATTGATATTTATACTCTTCTTTGGTTGATACCAAACTGAACCTTTAAGGTGCTTTGTATTATATCTACTTTCCGAAATATAGTTAACTATATAATAGTCGTCATAATTTTCAATTAGCTTATCAATAGTAACAGCAAAGTTATATGATATCTCTTCCTCAGCTCTTATTTCTAAGATCTCAGAAATTGTTCTACCTTTAGTTTCAATAGTAGGGTAGGCGCCTTTTTTAGGCTTTTTAGTTGGTTCAGAAGTTAAGTAGTTTGCGTACTTATTATTAACATTTTTGGCCCATTGATTAGGAACCTTGCTACTCCAAGCACTCATACCGTACTTCATTGCATAAGTTGATCCGTATCCAATAGCTCTAAGCATACTAGTTATATATGCTGCTGCTTGGCCAGTATTATCAATGATAATAATTTTCTGATACTGATAAATATTTACTGATTTAAGGAAATCAATAAGCATTTCTCTGTCTACATTAATAGCACCATCAATATGGCCATTAACATAGTCTTCGTGATAACGAGTATCAATAAGTAAGAAATTACTTTTATCATCATTTACCTCTTCGGCACTGATTAAGTATGGTGACGAAACACCATTAATATAATCACCGCTATTGGTAAATAAGTTTAAAAGAGCTTCCGATTGATTAGATATCTTTGGGATATCTATTTTTGCAGGTTTACTTTCAATAGTATCACTTGAACATGAAGTAAAAGATACCAATGCCAATAGTAGTGCAAAAGCTATATATTTATTTAGTTTTCTCATCTATTTATATATTTATTAAGTAATTAATCACATCCACCACCAGCTGCAGCTTTCTTCTTACGCTTGAAATTAGTAGCCGCTGCAGGTTTTTTAGTTTTTGCAGAATAATTTCTTGCTCCAGATGTTTCAGAAACTATCTTAGCATAATCATATTGAGCAATCTCAGGGTTATAATGTGCTGAATAAATATTATAATGATCAATAATATTATTCTTTATAAAATCATAACTACCTAGGATAATAAAGTAATTCTTTATTCCCAATTGTTGAAGAAAGAAGCCCGCAAATATCGCTTGTTCGGTTGATTCACCGTAAATAATATTTACTCTTTCCTGATCAATAAATGTTTTACAATTATTGTTCTTATTCATTGTTCGGAAAGGAATATTTATTGCTCCATTAATATGACCGTTCTCAAATTTAGAAGGGTTCCTTAGGTCGATAAATTTATAGTTAGCCATATCGCTACCTGAATAGATTATATCGGCAAGTAGTTGAGGGGATAGCACGTATGCTTGATCCACTGCTTGCAAAGA
>NIUZ01000028.1 GCA_002254285.1 Bacteroidetes bacterium 4572_112
AAAGAATTGAATAACGAAAACTCAATGGGTGCATGTTGCGGCAATATCGCTACTATTTATACGGCACAGGGAGATTACTCGAGTGCATTGGAATACAACCAAAAAGCGTTATCCATATTCGAGAAGGTGGGTAATAAAGATTATACACATCTCGTCCGACAGAATATCGGTCATTTGTATTATAAAATGGGAGATAACGATAAAGCTTTATCACACTATTTTGAAGCGGTTGAATATTATACAAAAACAAATAATAACATACGTTTAGTGCTGCTTTACCAAAATATTGTAGCCCTTTATATTGCGATAGATGAAGATTCATTGGCTTTAGATTATTCCGAAAGGCTGATACCGCTTTGTAAATCTGCAGGTGCCAAACAGGAGTTAACCAATGCCTATATCAATCTTGGAATTATTCAAAGAAATCTTGGCAATAGCGATTTAGCAAAAAAGAATTATATAAAAGCCCTTTCGGCGATTGAAAAAACAGACGATTTATATGCTAACTGGTCTGTAAATTATTCATTGGCACAATTATACATAGATGAGAAAAAATATAACATGGCGTTGGATTATGCCTATAAGTCTAATGAAAGCGCAATAATAATGGGCAGGCTTTCAGAAAAAGCCCAATCTGCCCAAATACTGTCGCACATATATAAGAAAATGAATAATTATAAAAAAGCCTATGATTATTATGTCATTTTTAAAACAACAAAAGACAGCATTTTGAACGAAAGCAATATTAAAGAAATAACCAACCTCGAAAATCAATATAAGTTTGATAAAGAAAAAGAAGCCATAGCAACCGAACAAGCCAAAAAAGATGCAATACAAGCAGAAGAATTGAAACGCCAAAAAGTAGTAAGAAATTCGTTTATTATCGGTTTTGTTTTAATGATAGTTTTTGCCTTCATTATATTCAGAAACTTAGCCCAAAAACGCAAAGCGAATCGTTTATTGGCCGAACAAAAAGAAGAAATTGAAACCCAGTCCGAAGAACTGAAAACGACAAACGAAAAATTGGTAGAACTCGACCATTTTAAACAAGGGCTTACCAGCATGATTGTGCACGACCTGAAAAATCCGCTGAACGGCATTTTAAATGTTTCAAAATCGTATTCACCTGAAAACCAAGTGGTGCAAATGAAACAAATAGGTAAGCAAATGCTGAATATGGTACTCAATATCTTGGATATAAATAAATTTGAAGATAGCCAAATGACTGTAGACAAAACGTCGATATCGCTTGCGCAGATAGCACATGCAGCCATATCAGGCATTAATTTTTTGACCCAGCAGAAAAATTTGACTATCGACAACACTATTCCCCCGACAATAGTTGTAAATGCCGACCGTGAAATTATTGAGCGGGTATTTACCAACTTATTAACCAATGCCATAAAATACACCCCAAATAACGGTAAAATCTCTTTACAAGCTGAAATTACAGATACAAAACAAAAGTTTGTGAAAATATCGGTTTCCGATACAGGTGAAGGAATATCACAAGATAAATTACACCTTGTTTTTGCAAAATTTGGACAAGTTTCTGCAAAAAAATCGGGTAGTGTCCGCTCAACCGGTTTGGGGCTTACATTTTGTAAAATGGCAGTTGAAGCCCACGAAGGTAAAATTGATGTGAAATCGGAACTGAATAAAGGAACAACTTTTTGGTTTACATTACAGGCTACTAACGATGAGCTTGTTCAACAGCCTGAAAAGCAGGTTTTAGAAGTGAAATCTGAAAAGCTTTCGCTAAATGCAGACGAAAAGAAAATACTTAAACCTTACATTACACAATTTGAAAAAACAGAAATTTACAAAATGCTCGAATTGCGAAAAATTTTACGGCAAATTACAGCTAATAGCGATAATATTCAAAAATGGAAAAAAGAAATGCAGCAAGCCATTCGTAGCGGTAATCAAAGAAAATATAACAAACTATTAAACATATAAACCTATGCAAGTGCCTAAAGTATTAATTGTTGACGATGATATAGCCCATTTAGAGGCAATTATCGATATCATTGAAGAGTCCAGTTGTAATTATGAAATTTTTTCGGCACTCAATGGTAAAACCGCCTTAGAAATTACACAGAAAGAAATGCCCGATCTAATTATTACAGATTGGGAAATGCCCACAATGAGTGGAATTGAGTTTATAGAACAATTGAAAAATGATCAAAAATCAATAGATATTCCTGTAATTATGTGCACAGGCATTATGACAACATCAGAAAACTTAGAAACAGCACTAAAGGTAGGAGCTGTGGATTATATACGCAAACCCGTTGATAAAATTGAGCTTATTGCACGCATAAAAGCAAATTTGCATTTAGCCGAGAAGTATAATGAAGTAAAGAAGCTAAATGAGATGAAAGACAATATCTTTTCTGTTATTTCACATGATTTGCGTGGACCTGTGGGAATTATAAAAACATTTGCCGACCTAATCATAGAAGGTGAGTTTAAAAATGAGCAGGAAAAGCTTATAAATATTATTAAAATAATTGGCAAACAAAGCAGTTCTATTTTCAACACGCTTGAAAACCTATTGTCATGGGCTCGTTGTCAACGTAATGCCATTTCTTACAATCCACAAAAGCAACCATTAAGCAATTCAATTAAAGATAACATGCAACTATTAGATGAAATTGCTGCAAAAAAGAAAATAAAAATTGTAAATCAAGTATATGAAAACCATAATGCTATGTTTGATTTGAATTCAATTTCAACCGTTGTACGCAACCTTCTTACCAATGCCATAAAATTCACTCACGTAAATGGTAAAATTACAATTAACGCTAAAGAAGAGGAATCGTATCACATAGTTTCAATTACTGACACTGGAATCGGAATTAGTCCTGAACGGATTGATATAATATTTGATAAAACATCCTACGAAACAACCTTCGGAACGAAATCGGAAAAGGGTTCAGGTTTAGGAATAAAACTTTGTCAAGAATTTATTGATATGCATAAAGGAAAAATATGGGTTGAAAGCGAATTAGGAAAAGGAAGTATATTCTATTTTTCAATTCCAAAATGATTGAAAACTAGTGGCAACACGCTATAATATTTCATGGCGAGCAAATCGTAAACTTATAAGCTTCTAGCAAATAAAATAGTATATTCGTGGGCAGAGAAATTATGGTAGAGAAATCCGCCACGAAAATATATAGCCGCACGTTATGGGCAATTAAAAAAATGACAATTCCTGAAATAAAATGACAAAAAAACAAATCAAACGAATACTCAAAATAGTATTTATTATTGCAAGCATATCTTCGTTATGGCTCGTGCCTTGGATTTTGGTAAAGGCTTGGGTTTTACCACTGCCTGATACAGTTCAAGAACAAGTAAATGAAGCAATTGGTAATGGATTTGATGGAATGATTGTTTATGTGGACGAAGCCGGAAAATCACCAGTATTCTATACAGGCGGTTGGAAAGACCGAAAAAACAAAATACCTGCTGACCCAAAATCTTTATTCAAAATTGCCAGTATCAGTAAGTTATATAATGCTGTTGCTATTGCCAAATTGGTCAATGATAAACGTTTGGACTTGAATAAAACACTTGCTGACTACTTTCCAGAACTTGTGGGAAGAATTGAAAATTCCGAGAAAATCACGTTGAGAATGATGGTGCAACACAGGAGTGGAATTCCAAATTATACCAACTATCCCAATTTTTGGGAAAATCCACCAGAAAGCCGTGAAGAAACTCTTGAACTTGCACTTGATTTACCTGCTAACTTTGAACCAAATGAAGATTATGGTTATTCCAACACAAATTATTTGTTGATTGGTGCTCTCATTGATAAAATATTGGGTTATAGTCATCAACAATATATTAAAGAAAAAATATTAATTCCTCTCAGACTTAATAATACTTTCTTTTCACTAAGTGAAGTTAATATAGATGAAGTTATGAGTGGCTATCACGTTGGACATCCTTATGATTTAAAGACAGACGAGAATGGAATGTTGGCTTCTGTAGAGGATGTAGGCATATTTTTGAGAGCATTAAATAATGGTTCCGTGTTTGAAGATGGGGAACAAACAATCTATTCTTCAATCTATGAGTACGGACATTCGGGGTGGGTTCCTGGATACCAAAGTTTTGCCGAATATCACAAAGATATTGATGCTGTTATTGTTCAGTTTAATAACACAACTGATGCTAAACTATATATGTGGAACTTGGCGGAAATAGAATATAACCGAATAGTAAAAATAATTAGAAATAATAAAAGCCCATAATCGAGTAGGCGGCTGACGGTCGAATGACCGCCGTGCACCTCTCACACCACCGTGCATACGGATACTTCGCACTCCCCTACTAATAAATATCCACTGGATATTTATTCTTGGGCACATACACGGCGGTTCATTAATGCTGCTTCACACGTTTAAAGTAATCTCTAAAACTCCAGTAACCTTTTGTTTTAAGACGTGCAATTGTAATAGTCGTGATTAATATAGGACTCTACCATAGTGTTTATTATTAATGATTTTTTTTAAGGTATTCATGAATTCCGTTTCACTCTATTTCTTGTTCGACTCCAAGCGTATGCTTGGCCGGGTTCTATTCCTAAACGAATAAGATTTTTTCTTTTCCTTTCAGGCTTAGTTCACGTTGTGATTATTTATAAGGTGTTCATGATTTTCGCAGCGTTACAATTCGTAGCCACTCATCTAACTTCTTCAGCTTTTGCTCTATGGAGGCTATTTTAAAGTAGTTTACCCATCCAAATAATAGTGAATTAATATCTGTAATACGCTCATCAAAACTAGCAGGAATAGTCTTTTTGGTTATTCGCTTAAGCTTTGCTTTTAGCTCTTGCCATTTCGATTTCTTTACTATTAATTGATACTTTCCCTTTTCTCCTTTCTTATAGATTGGAACAAAGCCAAAACCCAAAGTGGTGAAATTAACAGATTTACGTATTCCGCTTTTCTCCCTATTTATTGGCAACAATAATACTTTATAACGATGTCCTCTTTTCTCAAGCACTTTATCTAACTCATTGAGCCCCCCGCTACTGCCAGATTGCATCTGGTGGTGTGTATAACAGGCCGCCTATAGCATGCAATTAAGCCAAATATATTAAAGCAACGCGATACATCCCGATAATTATCGGGAGCGTAGCAGCCAGGTGTAGCGTACAAAAAAATATTTCAAATGAAGATAAGTTTTTCACATATAGTACCTCTTTTGCTTCTGACTTTAATTACAAGCATAGCATTGGGGCAAACTCAGATTAAAATTAAGTTAACAATTGATACTGACTGTGTATGTAATCAAATTTATTTACACTCCCTCTGATTCGTCAGAAAGAAAAAGTCCGTACTATTTTGCTTTAAGTAACTATGAAACACAAATTCAGCTAAACTGCTTTTTCTTTAATAAAAGATACCCTTCGTTATTGGATCTAATGGGCAAAAAGGATTCGTTTGTTATTAGCTCAACATATTTTGGTATTACCAATGGCGGAACAATAATTCCTACCCATACTGTTGTAATTTTTAGAAAACGGAAAAAATATTATGCATCATACTATAAATCTGAGCAAAGAGGGCTATCAATTCCTGCCATATCAACAAAAAGCTCTAAACACAAACCTCAGATTTTACTAACAGAAGAACAAGTACAGCGATTCAGACAGTTTGAAGTTAATTTCTTAAAACTGTCAATCAATGACAACCTAAGTTATGAAGTAAATACAAAAAATAACATTTGGATCAATGGCAAAAAGATTAGTTTTGATTCCAAGGGTTACATTGCTCTATTACTGCGAAATGATTTAAATAAAACTACTTCCAATAAAAAATAAATCGCACTTAAACACGCTTTATTCAAACCATTAAAATACCAAAATAATACACAAACTCCATCTCCTTCTCCTCCTCCCGATTACTATCGGGATCCTCTCCTTGTCCTTTTTCCTCCCGATTTCCATCGGGGTCCTCTTCCCTTCAATGTAATTAACATCCCCATGTTAGTATTTCTAGTATAATAAAGCCTTTAGCAGTGTGCATTATAATATTTTTGTTCAATTGGAACAATAATGCTGATTCTATTCGTTATTATCTTTCCAATTATGAAAATAAATTTTACAACACCTTATAATCAAAAGAATATGAACAATATACGTATTAAATTATTAGCTATTCTTCTAATAAGTACCATCGGCTTTACTAGCTGTGTGTCGAGCAAAAAGTATAAAGATTTACTTGGCAAACGAGAGTCTATTGAGCAGGAAAACAGTAAATTAAAAGATGACAACCGAAATTTGAGAACATCAAATAACGAAAGAGCATCATTAATTGCAAAGCAAGAAAAGCAGATTTCTAATTTGGTTGAGGATACTACTAACTTAGGAAGAAACTACCGCAGTATGCAGGGTAGATATAAAGGACTAAACAAGAACTATCAAGATTTACTTGCACAAAATCAGAATCTTATAAAAGGAAACCAGAGAGAAACCAAGAAAATTCTTGCACAATTGCAAAAATCTCAGGCTGACTTAATAAAGCGTGAAGATTCGCTTGCCGTACTAGAAACAGAATTTAATAAGCGCAAGAGCGAACTTGATGTATTAAGCCAAGAAATGGCAGCAATGCAAGAGCGTTTGCGTCAGAAAGAGCTTGCATATAATACCCTTAACGATGAAGTTAAACGCAAAGATAGCGCAATGATGGCTTTACGTAATAGTGTTGCCGATGCCTTAGTAGGTTTTGAGGGCCAAGGCTTGACTGTAACCACACGCAATGGTAGAGTTTATGTTTCTATGGATAATAAATTGATGTTTGCAAGTGGAAGTTTCAATGTAAACTCAAACGGAAAAAATGCCCTTAATAAATTGGCAAATGTGCTTAAAGACAAGCAAGATATTAATATCCTTGTGGAAGGACATACCGATAGCGTACCGTACAGAGGTAGCGGAAACCTGAATGACAATTGGGATTTAAGCTCAAAAAGAGCAACTTCTATAGTAAGAATTCTTACAAATGGAAATATTGATCCTAAGAAAATAACTGCAGCAGGTAGAGGCGAATTTAACCCGATAGCTAGTAATGCAACTGCTGAAGGTAGAGCAAAGAACCGACGCACAGAAATCATTCTTATGCCAGACCTTAGCAACCTTTATAATATGGTTGTTGATGGAGCAAAAGCAGAAGACGAAGTAGAAAGTATTGAAGCTCCTGTCGAAGAAATTCCTGTTGAGGAATCTCCTAAAACAGAGTAACAAAAGTTCATTTTATAGAATAATATTAATTCCATTATTTGTTTAATACTACCAATAGCTAAATGTTTTTGGTAGTATACCAACTTAGAAGCAATACAAAATATGACTGAAATGAATAATTTTAGTAATTTTGCTTCTTGATCGGTATAAATTTGCAAATAATGGGATTTTTATATTTCATTAATATTGCAAATAACCATAAAAAACACAAAGACATGAATATAACAAAAGAAGTAACCATAGAGGATTTAATAGAGGAAGTCCCATCATCAGTAAAATACCTTATGGTACAAGGAATTCGTTGTATCGTATGTGGTGAGCCTATTTGGGGAAGCCTTGAGGAAGCTGCTGAAGAAAAAGGCTTTACTGCCGAAGATATCGAAAAATTTGTTGAGGAATTACAAATTTTAGCCGACAATCCTGAGCAAGATGGTGGTGGATTTGAGAAAATAATTAATGTGAAGAAAATGTAGTTTATTTCTTCATTCTGTAAAATGACAAAGCCTGATTATTATTAATAATCAGGCTTTGTCGTTATAATTTATAATATTACTTCGTACCCCAGCGCATAAGGCTATAGGTTTTTATATTCCCGGCAAGATCCTTGGCATCTTCTCGATAAATAAGCCCAATATTAACCGAATAATAAAAGTGACTAACATACTCTTTGTTCAAAAATGGCAATGAGATTGTATATCTCGCTTCAATTGCGGGAAAGCTACCTGCAATACACTCAGTACTATTTCCTAAAATATGTATTACCCTATGTGTGTGACTAAAAACTAGCCCCGAACTCATTATTTTATTATTAAATAGAGTGTCGTTATCATATTTATGATAGAATAATTTCTCGCCCTTATCATCAACCAAATAAGACGACGAATCGCGCAAATACTCAGTATAATTTATTGTCGGAACACGATATTCGAAGTAAATAATTCCATTAATATCTTTTGTTGTTGCAATATAAGCACTATCTGTTCTAACATAAGTTGAATTTCCATTTTCATCAACATTATTAACCTGATAAATCCAATAATTGCCAACCTCCATAGGGATGAAGCTTAATTCGCCATTATCAATTTTATCAATTGTAACATCCTCCTGCTTACTACATGAATAGCTTAGTACTATTATACTGAGTATAATTATGATACTAAATAATTGTGTATATCTTGTCATATTATTTAATAAGATTAAGTCCTTCTTTTGCAGATTCGTTATCAGGATACAAAAGTAAAGCATTCTTAAACAGTATTTTGGCTTCTCGTAATTTTCCTAAATAGTAATTATTCCAAGCAGCTCCAATTACCACATCAAATGTAAAAGGGTATTGATTAAGAATTAGTTTATAAACCTTTTCAGCTTTTGTATACTCCCCAGCATAAAAATAAATTTGTGCTAATTTCAAATTTGCTGTATAATTATTAGGCGCAATTTCTAGTATTTGCAAATACAAAGATTTTACATTTTCCCAATTTCCTAATGAGGATTCTGGATAAGTTTTACCCAAGCGAGCTTCTATACTCAGGGGCTTTAGTTTTAAGCAAATATCGTAATATTCGTTGCTCTGCATTAGCTGACCCGACAAATAATTCAACCACCCTAATCTCAGATTAGTGGCATAGGATTTTTTATCATAAACTTTAATTAATACCGATGCGGCCTCATCATACCTTGTTTCTTGTTCTAATTTATAGCTTTGCAAAAAAGCTTCTTCTACACCCTGAGCTGAAGTAGAAACTACTAACAGCATTAATATACCTATTATACTATGTTTTAAAATTTCCATTGAATTCCTCCTACAATATTAAACTGTGAATAACCTATTTCATTATTATTAACATCTTCTAGTTGGTCAGGGCCTCTTCCTGAGCCATTACCTTGCCCTTTTGCCGTACGTATAGTTGATGGTTGAACTAATAAATCCTCTTGAACTTTATTTGCTGAACTAAGAATATACTGTGGCCCAAAATAAAAGTTCCATTTATCAGAAAATATATAAATCAACTTAGCATTAAGCATAAACTTAGTTTTATATGCTAGCTCATACGAATAATTATAATTTATCATGGTAAAGTCCTGCACATCACCAATTATTGCAGAACCTTCGAGCCAAATATTATTTGCAACCTTACCTCCTACTTTTTGGAATATAATAGGTCGAATAGCATTGCTTCCTGCCTTGAAAGCAGAAACCTCAGTGATACTATATAAATTCAGATTACCTTTTGGAAACCACCTAAAACTAGCCCCAAACTGAATATTATCTCTATCATAGAAATTAGAATATACACCATTAATACCTATTTGCACTTTCTTAAAACGGTATTTATAACTCAAGCCAAGCATTAAACTACTATTATCATAATTCTTAAAATCCATTATTAATGTGGAATCCCAAATACCGTAAGGATTACCATTTACCGAATGGTAGCCAAAAGCAAAATCAATGGTGTTTTTGGAATCAATATGCAAACGAGGTTTT
This sequence comes from Bacteroidetes bacterium 4572_112, assembly GCA_002254285.1. Lineage (GTDB taxonomy): Bacteria > Bacteroidota > Bacteroidia > Bacteroidales > UBA1556 > UBA6267. The sequence goes on from NIUZ01000028.1 coordinate 9,747, forward strand.
ATATTAAACACATGCTGATCCATAGTATAGTTTCTAATATTAAACTCTACTTGATTCTCAACAGCAGCAACCATCCCTATACGAGAGAAGGCATATCTAAAGTCAAGCTCTAACTTGCCAGAAGCTATATAATGACCGCCAATACCAATAGTATTGATTGTTTGCTGATAATTAAGTTGTGAATATGCTTTGTCATCATCCATTCGCAATTTACCCTCTTCAATGGGAGCAAAAGCATTTCCATTAATATAACTGAGGTAAATATTGCCTCTATGTTTCATCCTTACATTGGAATCCAGGGCTTCGGTATTTGTAAATATTCTTTCTGCTGTACAATTCTGTTTAGTATATAATAATGCCCGGTAGTATAAATCTATAAATGCAAGGTCAGATTTTGCTATAACATTTTGCTCAAAAGCCTTATCAAAATAGTAGCTAGCAGTATAGTAATCACCAATATAGAAATTGGCCACAGCCAAACGATATGTCAAATAATAATAATCGATATTATTCTGTTTTGCCAACTTGCCATAATATATTACCGAATCCCATTCAGCATTATTATAATGCGCCAAGCTCTTTTCGTTTATCTCCTTAAAACTACTTTGAGCAAAAAGACTTGATGATGCAAATACTATCAAAAGCATCAATATGTTTCTTATATATTTTCCTTTATTCATCAATATTATTTATGTTCTATTAGCTTAATTTTCGGCTAAAAGTATATCTTTCGCCTTCGAAATCTACATTCCACTCTGCCGATTCGTTGGATATAATTATATGCTCTGCACTAAGTTGCTGTTTTGGTTTTCCAAAAATAATTTCAGCAAAATCAGCCTTAAGTTTAATCTCCGAATCATCAAGAAATTGTTTCTGACTTAGATAACTCATTTTATATGTAGGCTTAATAAATACAACAAATGGAGCAACAAAATCTTGCATAATTCTAAGCATACTTATTTCAGATATTGGTAGCGAATCCTCAACAACTACACCTTTATAATAGCCGAAAATAACTCTAAAACTACTTAGATAAAACCAGTATAATGGGTCAGATTTAGAGCCTTTATACGAAGAAAAGATAAGCTCATTATCTGTGGCCGTAAAAAAAGCATAACTATTGGTATCAGCGCTGTATATATATGTTTGATTACTATAATCAACTCCGACTATCCATTTTAAACTCTTATTATTAAATTCTTTCTTTGCCTTGCTTTTCAATTCCCACTGAATCTCTTGACCAGGCACAAACTTAAACGCTTGCACAAGCACATTGCTATTGGAAATATTCTCTACATTCTGTTCTTGCTTAGGGATTTGAGAACTAAAGAAGTTAAACTCATCGCCACTATTTTGCACATAAGGCCCAAGAGCATATTTATGAGTTTTGGAACCCACAAAAGCTGTTTTCTGTATTTGCAGATGCAAATGTGGATATGGCGAACGTCCCGAATTCCCCACATGAGCTAATAACTCACCCTTGCGCACCCATTGTCCTTTATAAACCTGAAAGCTTCCGGCTTTTATATGACTTATTTGTGAGTAAAGCTGCTCGGCATGTTTTATAACAATGGTATTTCCCCAATTATGAACCAAATCCATTTTGCCAATCTCATTATCTGGTATATTATCAACAATTTCAATAACCTCCCCTGCTGCTGGAGCAATAATCGGTTTATTATAACAGAAATAATCCTTTACTCTGTCCCCTTGATCAAGGTATTCGCTGTCGCCTTCTTGAATTACAAAATCCCATGCATACTGCCAATCACCTGTATGAGTAATATCGCCTGTATGCCCCTGATTAATAAACCACTGACCAAAAAATGGCAAACCTATAGAAATTGGTGAGTTAGAACCAAAGCGCTTATAGAAGTTGATATTTGAATATAAATTCTTTTCGGGAGAAAATTGCTGAATGCCTACCAGCTCTGGTTTTCGAAAGTTCCGAACCCTATACTTAAGCACCAGCAACATACTCAACACCACAATATTGAAAGCCAAAGAATATGTTGATAGCTGATATATTGCCAAAATTTCGGAAGTACCACTTACCAATATTGATAAGATTGGGATTAAAAGTACCGTCATTAAAAACGAATACCAGGAAGGAATAATAAAGAACCCTCCAATTGCAATTGCGGTAAGTATGAAATTAAAACCAATATATCCATAATTAAGATCACCCAAATTAGCTCCAATTATTTGATAATAACCATAAGCAGAGTAGAAGCCTAATAAACTTAGTACGAAAGATATACGAGAATTTATAAGTATGGCTAAAGCTATAATTATTCCTGCATAAATATTATATTGAAAGAAGATAGCTCCCAAAGAAACAAAATACATTTGTAAAGAAGGTGGCATATCTAAGCCCTTGATATTTAAATGCGTTTGCAATAAATCATTACCTCCCAGAACTACCAAATCATTATAAGAATAAACTCCTAATTCACTTATTTCTAAAGATGTATAATGCCTTGCCGCTAAGCTAACAATCCATATTCCGAAAAGAAAAGGTAAGCTTAAAAAAGGTAATCCATATTTGGCAAGAAAAGCCTCCATCACCACCGTAATGAATAAGGTAAGTACCGACGAAAATATCACCAAAAGGACAAACTCGAAACTAAATTGATAATAAATACCCAAGCCCAAGCCAACTAGTAAGCTATTGAATCCATAAAGACCATTGATGATTTTGCTTTTATCAAGGCCTAATAATAAGGCGGAAAAATGACTTGCAATAATGGCTATTATACCACTAACACCAGCATTAATACTAAAAAACGAAACCAATAATAAAGTTGCACCAAGCAGCTTGCCATCAGAAAAAAATATCTGCGAATAGCTACTTAAAATACTCTTAATAATAAGTTGTGATTTGGTCTTTAGCATTTGGCTAAAATATTAATAAATTATTAGTAAAACTACAACTGCGATAACATAAAGACATCTATTGTTGTATATAGGTTGCAGAATAAGAGATTTAGACCCATATAATGGGAATTAATTGCGTTAAATTTTTCTTTTTTTACTAAAAAATTTCTTAAGTAGTTTTGACGATTCCTCTTCCATCAAGCCACTAGACACCTCTGTTTTGGGATGAAAAAGTTTATTACCAGCCTTTTTATAACCATACCTATCGTCGGAGGCAGCATAAATAACTTTTGCAAAGCGAGTCCAGTAACTAGCACCGGCACACATTACGCAGGGTTCAAGAGTTACATATAGAGTACATTCGTTAAGAAATTTGCTTCCCAAGAAGTTCTCAGCAGCAGTAATAGCCAACATTTCGGCATGAGCCGTAACATCAGTAAGGGTTTCGGTCATATTATGCGCACGGGCAATAATTTTGTCATTGCAAACTATCACTGCTCCTATTGGCACTTCATTCTCAGCAAATGCATTCTCAGCCTCATTCAGAGCCTGGCGCATATAGTATTCATCATTATATACTTGTATCATCCTACAAAAGTACAGTTTATTGCTTTTTCAATCTACTTTTTTAATAATTTAGCCAATTGTAATACTAATTGAGGTTTATTATAAAATTATCACAAAATATTTCAGCACTATGACAAAGGCTATATCGCTATTAACCATATTATTGTGTTTTATTGGTGCTAGTATTTACGCACAATCAGATAAAAGTTTAATATCTGAGCAATCTCCTTTTGCTGATAAATCCATCAGTTTTCTAGAGCTCGCTAATGCTGAAAAAAATGCTACTCTTAGGCAAAACTATATTGACTCCGCAGAATACTACTATAAAAAAGACCCACAGGACACTATTTTATTAAAGATATACTACGCCAAATATAAGAATGATGTTAAACTGAAGAATTATTCTACAGCAATATCTGATAGCAAAGCGGGTATTAATCTTTCTAAATCTATAAATAAGAAGGATTATGAAGCCACTTTTAATAAATCATTAGGGCAGGTTTACTATTATCAAAAATTAAATGATTCTGCATATATATATCTTGATAAAGCATTAAATATATATTTGGAACTTATAGAAAGCAGTAAAGACACCATAGCTTCATATTACGAAAAGGCTGGCTATTGTATTTATAAAAAAGGCCGAATATTATACCGTCAAAACAAATTTGACCTAGCAATTAAGGAGCTTTACCATTGCATACAATATTACAATGTTTCAGAAAATAAGACTTGGATAATACAGGTAAAAACCATTATTGGTAATATTTACTATGCAAATGGCGATAATGAAAGCGCATATAAAGAATATACAAATATCCTTAGATTATGGAATGATGCATTCCCTAACAAAAAACCTTATAGTACATATCTTAATTTAGGTTCTATTTATTTGAGCCGACAGGATTATGATTCGGCATTGGTATATTATATGAAAGCTTATAATATTAATAAAACCAAAGTAGAAAGCGGTATAAAGGGTGCTGGTCTTTTAATGAATATTGGTATTGCATATAAGCGTAAGGAGATGTATGACAGTTCGTTTATATATTTCAATAAAGCCAAGAAAATATATTCTGATAATAATTTTGAATCTGGTGTAGTACGCACTCAAGCAAATATCGGTTTGGGATATATTGAAATGAAGGAGTTTAATAAAGCTGAGAAAGAGCTAAAAGAAGTACTGCCTAAAAGCATTGCCTTACATCAGGACCTAACTACTCAGGAGGTATATATGGGACTTTATGTTATTAATAACCATAAAAAAAAGTATCAGAAAGCATTGGAGTATTATCAAGCATCAATAAACCTAAAGGATTCAATACACTCCATAGAAATTACAAACAAAATAAATCAGTATAAGGAGCAATTTGAGACTGCAAAAAAAGATAAAGATATTGCAAACCTGCAACAACTTGCAGCATTACAGAAACTTGAGAAAGAGAAACAGCTAAAACTGAATAAAAAGCAGAAACTTATTAGCGTATTATTGACAATTTTGGCGGTGGCATTGGTTTCAATATTATTGGTATTACGACGATTTTATCAGCTAAAAAGAACTGCCGATTTGGATAAACATAAAAAGCAGGAAGAGAAAAATCAGCAAAAAGTACTTGACTTGGTAAAACGACAAGAGGTAAATTCCATAAACTCGTATATGGAAGGTCAAGATAAAGAGCGTGGTCGCATTGCAAGTGAATTACACGATAGGCTAGGAAGTTTACTATCCACCGTAAAATTGCATTTTAGCAGTTTTGAGGCCGACATGGAAGGCAATAAGGAGAGTAAGGAGAGCTTTAGTTTTGCTTTAGATCTACTCGATAATTCGGTTCAAGAAGTACGTACTATTTCGCATAACTTATCAAAGGGGGTGCTTACACAATTTGGATTACGTGGTGCTATCGAAAACCTGAGAGATGCAATTAATACTGCTGGAAAAATTCAAGTAAAGTATATAAGTACAGGTAGTAATGTGGGATTACCTCCAGAGATTGAAATTGAGATATTTAGAATAATTCAGGAGCTAATCACCAATGCCATAAAACACTCTAAGAGCGACGAAATATTTATTCAGCAAATAAATGATAACGATAGCATGAGTATTACAATTGAGGACCAAGGAATAGGATTTGATATAACTAAGCTTAAAGGCAAAGGAATAGGGCTTGATAATTTACGAATGCGTGCTGAAAATATTGGTGCAATTTACCACTACGAAACCGCTCCAGGGCAGGGTACATCAGTTAGTATAGAAATTAAAAGCGACAATTAGGCAATAGAGCCTAAACAATGATATAGTATGAGAATAGCAAAAAACAGTATATACATTTTTATGATAATAATGGTAAATTTACTTACCATTAATACTGCTATTGGGCAGCATAAAAAGTTTACCAACGATATGCTTAATCATCCTGGTAAGTATGGCAAAAAGTTTGAGCGGCTATTCAACCTTAACGAATTGCAAGTATATGATACTGCCTACACCAAAGGCAAAGTTGTGCTTAATAATGGTTATGCTCACTCGCGAATATTAAACCCTGAAGATTGGCCTGCCTACAGAAAAAATATTGTTGTAACTCAAATTGATGTTGTTTATACCAAATATCCACGAAATAAAGAATTTTGGCGTACAAATTATTATAGCCTTTTGGCTAAGCGTGTAAAAGCATTATTTGCACTTGACTCAACACTTAACTCTGCTGATTTTGAGTGGAATATTAAGTATCAAACCTCTTGTAAAACCGAGGAGGAAACAAAGAAAATGTTTCATGGAATATGTATTCACTATTTCGAAATAAATGATTTTGAGAGTGAAGAAGATGTTACAAATATACCTGAAAGCAAGGAAGAGGATATGCCTGACCTTTCATTAAAAGTAGAAAACTATATTCGCTCGCAGGGTGGAATTGGCGACTCTATGGTATACTCAACTTTTGCCAATCACCCAGAATGGAAAAATGCCCTAGTGGTAATGGACTGGACAGGAAGCATGTATAGATATGGCGCACAGGCTATTCTATGGCATACTATGAATTATAAAAATAGTGGTATCAAGAACTTTGTTTTCTTTAATGATGGCGATGGTATTGATGACGATAAGAAAATAATTGGCGAAACTGGCGGAGTATATTTTGCTCAGGCTAGGCATATGGATAGATTGATAAAGACATTTTATCTTGTTGGCAAAAAAGGCAAAGGTGGTGACGATCCTGAAAACGATATTGAAGCATTGATACGAGGGATGAACCGTTTTGAAGATTTTGACGAATTAATACTTATTGCCGATAATAATAGCTGCATAAGAGACTTTAGATTGATAGCAAACCTTGGCGTTAAAGTAAATATTATTGCCTGTGGTACTAAGTATGGATTGAATCCTCAGTACGTAAACCTTGCCTACCTAACTGGTGGAAGTATTCACTCCATGAAAGAGGAAATAAATCACTTATCGCAAAAGGTAAGTGATAATGAGCTAAAACTAAAGCAGTTAAAATATGAACTAAATAAGGAGCAGTTATTTATTATTAAAGATCCTCCGCAAAGAGTTAGATATTCGCAATGCGAGCAATATTCTACCCTTACACCACTAAAAATTGATCCACATTTAGAGTTTATTGAAAAGCATGGTGGAGTTGGTGATTCTACAGTTTATGTAGTACTCGATAGACATCCTGCTTGGACCAATACATCTATTATTATGGATTGGACAAAGGATATGTATACGCAAAGTGCGCAAGCTGTTTTATGGCACAAAATGCACCCACGAACTAGTGGTATCAACCATTTTATTTTCAGTAATGATGGTAACAGACTTGCCGATAAGAAGAAGAAAGTTGGCAAAACTGGTGGTATATATTTCACCAAATCTAATAATCAGAAAATGATTAACCGTAGGTGCAATTATGTGGCTAAAAGAGGAAATAATGAGGACCATAACAGTACTAATACCATTGAAACTAGCCTTAGAGCTATACAAAAATATTATAAAACTGATGAGTTTATACTTATTGTAAATAACGAAACTTGTGTACGAGATTTCTCTCTAATCCCATATTTAGATACTCCTATAAAGGTAATACTTAGTAATATACAAGGCCCTATAAATCCTCAGTATATTAATATCGCATACAAAAGTGGTGGATCGCTACATACTATGGACGACGATTATTATAATTATGTTTTTACCGGTGTAGCCTCCTCAACCAATGAGTTGAAAATTAATGGCACTACTTACGAAATTAATAAAGAAGGCTTTTTTGATTATAAAGATTTTCAACTAAAAAAGCAGAATAATTGTAAACTCAGCATCAAGACAA
>NIUZ01000029.1 GCA_002254285.1 Bacteroidetes bacterium 4572_112
TATTTCCCTATTACTGCGTTAAAATTTATTTCCATAGCTATACTTCGACATGCTCAGTACAGGCTTTTATGCAAATAAATTTTGCCTTCTAATAGGAAAATATATTCCAATTTATTTATAGCGTATTTTGATGCCAAATTGGTATTATCATTAGCTCTGCCCTTTAGGTCAGGGCTGATGATAATTATGATTAAGTTATTTTGGCGAAATTTTTGCTTTTTTCTGCAAAAATCATGACAAAATAATTATAAAAATCCAACTAGCTTAGATCTTTAACAATACTAATTAAGCAATCCTTTTTCTTTTACAATATTCTCAATCTCAAGTTTATTGCTAGTTCCTAATTTTGCATTTATATTCTTACGGTGCTGTGTAATAGTATGATAGCTTAGCATTAATTCATCAGCAATCTCCTGACTACTAAAGCCTTTAAATACAAGTTTAAGTATCCCTTTCTCACGGCGAGTAAGGAAAATTTCGTTCTCATCAGGTACCTGAGATTCTACATTTTTTACCTCTTGAATATATCCTTTAGCAATAGCGTCACTCACCTTTGAGGTAAAGAAATTTTCACCTCTAGCAACTGTTTCTACAGCCTCACGCAATTCTGAAGCACCAGTGTTTTTCAACACATATCCCAATGCGCCTGCTTTTAGCATTTTATCTATATGCCCATAGTCATCATGCATCGATAAGGTAAGAATTTTCATTTTCGGGAATGTACGAATAAGATGCTGAACAAGCTCCTCGCCTTTCATCTCTGGCATGCTAATATCTGTAATAAGGACATCTATTTCCATATCCTTAATCTTCTCCAAGCATTCCTTACCCGACAATGCGTACCCAACAACACTAAGCCCAGTTATTCTTTTAAATATTGCTTTTAATCCATCAATAAATAACTGATGGTCGTCCACAATAAAAATCCTTATATCCATATTATTATAGTTTTAGTTTTCTTTAACCACAATCAGTTGCCCGTTTACAAAATCGATAATTTCTACCTCTGTAGACTTATCAATATACGATTCACGACAAATAGCATCGTATTTTACTCCATCGATATACACTCTGCCCGAAGGACGAAGAATAGTTGCTGCAGTAGCCTTTTTTCCTATTAGCGATTTCATATCAATTTCAGTAGAAGTATAGCCATCATCCGATTTCATTTGAGTGGATAAAGACAGTCCATATTTCGAATTATAGAAAACATGCTTTATGGCAAAATATGTCAGTATCATTGCGCCAAACACAGCAATCATAACAACAAATACAGCTTCCATAATTGCATTATCTGTAACCAAGGAGAAATCAAATACAACATTATAAAGCAGGCTTAATACCAAGCCCACAATTACCATTATTATACCCATAACTCCTGCTATTCCGAAGCCAGGGATAATAAATATTTCGAGCATAATAAGAATCAAACCCATTATAAAAATCAACACCTCCCAATTTTCGGCCAAGCCTTCAATATACAGTGGAGCAAAATATAGCACCGCAGCGGTAATAGCGGCCAAAGAAGGAACACCGAAACCAGGACTCTGCATTTCGAAATATATTCCTGCCATAATTATCATTATCAAAAGTCCATGAATATAAGGGCTAATAAGCCAATCAATAATATGATCGGTAGTTTTTAACTGCTGCTCAATTACCACATAATTTTTAAATCCATATTTAGCAATAGCCTCGTCAATACTACCAACTTCACCTTCGCAAAAATCATGAGCAATGGCTTCGGAAGTTGTAAAAGTTAGCACCTTACCAGAGTCAGAAATATCTTCTACATAAATATCTTGATCAACCATAGCCTCGGCAATCTTAGGATCGCGTCCATTTACTTCAGCAGTAGAGCGCATGGTTGAGCGCATATACGACTGATATTTGTCGGGCATAGCTTCAGCAGTTTGATTAACCACAGTAGCAGCTCCAATACTAGCGCCAGGAGCCATATAAATACTATCACAAGCAATGGAAATCAATGCTCCTGCCGAGGCTGCATTATTATCAATAAAAACAATAATTGGCGTTTTTTCTTTGAGTATTCTTGTACGAATAGTATCTGCAGAAACCACAAGCCCACCGTATGTATTCATATGAATAACAATTAGATCAGCCTTATATTCTCTGGCTTCAGCAAAAGCCTTATTCATTCTACGAACTACAGGCGGTGCAATTTCTTCATCAATACTAAATACATATACTTTGCTTGTATCAGCATTATTTGCTTTAGTTGTAAAACTAAATATAATTAATAATACAAGAGTAAATAATTTCTTGGTCATAATGTTGCTTTTTTTGTCACCGAAATAACGATATAGTATTTTACAGCTAATTAATCTTTAATCTGTTGAGATGCTAAAATTAATAATAATAAGATTTCAAGCTACAATAAAGTTTAGTTATCAATCCATTTTATTTGACCACATATAGAGAACTTTTGTGAAGCTTGAACTGATAGTTTATTTTCTTGAAGAAAGTTATTTGCTAGTCGTTTAAATTCTTTCTCTTTAATACTATTTATTGGTCTCAGAAAATGATAAAACAAATACTCTATTTCACCATTTGTATCACAATAAATACGAGTCCAGATGTCAACTGAAGGTTCCCATTTGAGTCCATGGCTATTAAAATAACTTGCCATATTTTTTAATAAATCAATTCTTTCTATTGCAACAATACTATCAAAATATTCTTGTGTAAACAAAGGATGTATAGTATCATTTATTGGCAAACCATTTTTATAAATGCTATCAAGATCTTGCATTGAATAAGATTGCTTTGTCAATTCTTTTGCATCATAAACTCTATCCTGACCAAAAACTGTCAAGCTGAGAAACACAAAAAACATTGACAAAACAACTATTTTCATAATTAAAATATTGGATCCAAAACTGCACTTATTAATTCAGTATTCGACCAACCATGTGCTCTTGCCATCTGGGGCACAAAGCTTTGATCTGTCATTCCTGGTATTGTATTGGCTTCAAGGAAGATATAATCATCACCATTAAAAATATAATCGATGCGAATAACGCCTTTAAAATTCAACTTTTTATAAACAAATACCGAAGTAGATTTCAGCACCTGAGCTACCTCTTCTGGAATTGGTGCAGGAATTATTTCCTCAACTAAAGAGGAAGTGTATTTAGCATCAAAATCAAAGAATTCTGTTTTTGTACGTACCTCGCAAAGAGGAAAAACCACCATTTCGCCATCGTGCTCAACAAGGCCACAAGTTACTTCTCTGCCTTCAAAAAAAGCTTCAATCAGCACCTCATTATCTTCAGCAAAGGCTTTTTCTATGGCAGCAGCAAGCTCATCTGCTTTTTTTACCTTCGACATTCCTATGGAAGAGCCTCCAGAGTTTGGTTTAACAAAACATGGTAAACTTACCTCAGCAATAATTCTATCCACATCATAAGGATTGCCCTTAATCAAATGTACCGAAGGCATAATATTTACATCCAATGCTTTAATAACATAATTGCAATAAGCCTTATTAAAAGCTAAAGCCGAAACTGTAGCATCACTAGAGGTATAAGGAATATTTAACATCTGAAAATAAGATTGCAGTTCACCATTTTCGCCTGGTCGGCCATGAATAATAATATATACACCATCAAAATCAACTTTACCATTTCCATCATTGAAAGAAAAATCGTTTTTATCAATTTCAAATTTATTACCATCAAGTTCGCAATACCATTTCTCTGGAATAATAACAACTTTATAAGCCTTATATTTAGAAGAATCCATATTTGCCAATACAAATTCGGCACTACGCATTGATACTTCTTGTTCACCTGAGAAACCTCCACAAACTACTGCAATATTTTTCATACTCACTGTTAATTACTATTACTATATTTTTGAATGTATATATGGCTAAAATATTAAAAAAAATAGAACAAAAAAACATATATAATAAAAGATAATAGAGATTTATTAAACGCTAATATTAGTCCAATAAAAAAATATAATATCAGAACAATAAAAACTTACTTTTGATGTTGAAATTAAGGATTATTATCATTAATTTTTTTTTGAAAACAAAAATATCATTATATGCCTAATATATTTACCAACAAGAAGTTATATCTTAATTTACTTACCATTATTACTCTAGGATTATTATTGCTTGGGGGCACTATATATTCATTGAGTAGCTTTACGCGCCATGGTGAGGAAATAGAGGTCCCTGATTTCACTGGTTTTTACCTTAATGAGGTAAAGGAAGACGTTCAATATTCTGAATATAAATTTACTATTACGGATTCTATTTTTGATAATAATGCCGAAAAAGGAAGCATTATTGCTCAAATACCTGCGGCAGGAGAAATGGTTAAAAAAGGACGAAATATTTACCTTACAGTTGTAGCAATTAATCCCGAAATGGTAACTATGCCTGCCCTACTCGACCTATCATTACGAAGTGCACAGAGCAAGTTAGAAACCTATGGTATTGAGATATTAAAGCTTAGTTATGTGCCAAATATTGCAAAAGATGCAGTTGTTGAAGTGAAATTTAATGATGAGGAGATTTATGCTGGTGATAGATTAGAAAAAGGATCAGGAGTGGAGTTAGTATTAGGATTAGGTTCTCAAAGAGAGTTAATTAAAATCCCATTATTAATAGGCATGACACATAATGCTGCTGAAAGAGAGTTGCATTTGGCATCTTTAAATATTGGCGAAGAGCATTTTGAAGAAGGCGACGATATTAATACAGCACGTATTTACCGACAGACACCAAACTATAGCGATAAGCCAATAGTAAAGCAAGGTCAAAAAATAAGCCTTTATTATAAATCTGATGAGAATTTTGATTTTGACAAACTCCTAGAAACTATTAAGCCATCAAACCATATTACTGATAGCTTAATAAACCACGATAACTATGAGGAATAATGTTTTGCATTTTATAAGCGCAACACATCATTCTTCCACAGCAATAAGAAAACATAAACCGATGAATAAAAATATATTACTAATACTGATTCTTATAAGCATAGGCTATACCAACTTTGCACAAGAGGTATTGACTGGTCTTAGTAAGAATCCTTTATTATTAAATAAGAACATCGAATTATCTGTTGTGCGAATTGCAAAAGGTAATAATATAGAGGTTCATATACCAATATTTGAGGATTTCTCTGCGCCGTCATTTATTCCAAATCAGGAGTTATGGGCATCGAGCAGTGTTTTTGTAAATAATTCGTACTGCATAAATCCACCTTCAATAGGTGTGGTTACCTTTGATGCAATGGATCAAAATGGATCTGTATATTCGCATATGAGCTCATTTCCTGCTGGAGCAGATACTTTTACTACAAACAACATAAGGCTTGATAGTACTTTTGGAACTCCTAAAGTAAAACTAAAGCCAAGCGACTCTATTTATCTTAGCTTTTTTGTACAGCCCCAAGGTAATGGTAGTTCACCACTTAGCGGTGACTCTTTAGTGCTTCAGTTTTTTGATGCCAACGATACCGTTTGGAATAGTGTATGGAATATTGATGGAATGTCTTTAGATACTTTCAGAGTTCGTTACGACACTAGCTTCTTAAGAGTAATGATTCCTATTAGGGATACAAAATATTTTACTTCAGGATTTAAATTTAGATTTTATAATTACGCAAGAGTTCCTGCCACTGATAAACCTAGTTGGCGCTCTGGACTTTATAGCAATTGGAATCTCGATTATATAATTCTTGATACCAACCGAAGCATTAATGATACTTTTTATGCCGATAATGCCATACAAACACAGCCCACTTCCTTACTTAAAGATTTTCAATCTACCACATGGAAGCAATATATGGCAGACCCTACAAATGCAATTGAAACTGGCAAAAGTGTAGGGATATTTAATCATGATAACCTTCTGAAAAATGTAGCTCAAAAGTTCTATATCTATGACCTTTGGGACAAAAGCCTTAGTTTTAGCACCACAACTAGTTCGCTAAACTTAGCAGCAAAAAGCTCAGCAGAATATGCCCCAAATTATTCAGCATATAGCTTCGTTACTACGGCACCAAAATATCCCGAATTTAGGGTATTATACCATGTATCGTCAAATACTGGTAACCCTGATATTTTTAAGATGAATGACACTGCTTTTTTCTATCAGAAATTCTATAATTATTTATCCTATGATGATGGAATTCCTGAAGCTGGCTACGGATTATCAACTCCTAATGGCAAACTAGCATATCAGTTTACACTAAATACTGACGACACATTGCAGTCTGTACAAATGTATTTTAATCAAACAATTGGCAATGCTAATCAACGATATTTCTACCTAACAGTATGGGATGATAATAATGGAGTACCAGGGAATATTATTTACGAAAAGTCAGGAAAACGACCTGAGTTTGATGATCTATTTAAATTCCAGACATATACACTAGAGCAACCTCTAGCCGTGGATGGAACAATATATATTGGCTGGCGACAAACTACCAAGGATAATTTAAATATTGGTTTTGATAAAAATAACGACCAATCTGATAAAATTTTCTATAACGTAAGTGGAAATTGGTATAACTCTAGTTTTAAAGGAGCACCAATGATACGACCAATATTGGGGCAAGAGCAAAATGCTCATGTGGGCTTTAATCCTAAAACCGATACTGAGGAAATAGCATTAAACATTTACCCAAATCCAACAAATACAGGAATAATTAATATAGATATTTTTGACATTAAAGATATCCACAATTATAAAATCCACATATTTTCGCTGCAAGGGCAGAAAGTATATGAGAGTAATTTTAAAAACAAATTAAATCTACAGCATTTATCTAAAGGCGTGTATATCATTAATATTGAGAACACTAAAACGAATAGCCGTAGTATAAAAAAACTAATAATAAACTAATGGACGATAAAAAAAATAATATTTTCGAGATACATACCGATGAAACACCTGATTTGCATGAGCATTATAATCTTATTGTAGACAAAGGGCAGTCGCTGCTACGTATTGACAAATATGTACAAATGAAGATTGAAAATGCTACTCGTAGCAAAATTCAAGAGTCGATAAAAGTAGGAAATGTACTAGTGAACAAAAAGGCAGTAAAATCTAATTATAAGGTTAAGCCAATGGATAATATTCAAATATTTTTTGATAATCCTCCTCGCGAAGTAGAAATTATTCCTCAGGATTTGCCATTGAATATTGTTTACGAAGATGATGATATTATTGTTGTAAATAAGGCAGCAGGCATGGTTGTACACCCTGCTCATAGCAATTATGATGGTACTTTACTTAATGCATTGACTTATCATTTGAGCAAAGATGATTTGGATAATCCTACTACTCCATACCTTGTTCACCGAATTGATAAAAACACAAGTGGAATTCTATTAATTGCCAAAACAGACGTTATGAAAGCACGTTTGGCAAAGCAGTTTTTTGACCATACTACCGAGCGTAAATATATTGCTTTGGCTTGGGGCGATTTTAAGGAAGAAGAAGGCACTATCCGTGGCAATATTGGTCGCTGTCCTAAGGACCGCAGGGTAATGTGCGTATTTGATGAGGATGGTGAAATTGGCAAGACTGCTATTACTCACTATAAAGTAGTGGAACGTTTTGGCTATATTTCGGCAATAGAATGCCAGCTTGAAACTGGTAGAACTCACCAAATTAGAGCCCATATGAAGCATATAGGCCACCCATTATTTAATGATTCTACCTATGGCGGAGATTCTATTCTTAAAGGCACAACTTTCTCAAAATACCGACAGTTTGTAAATAATTGCTTCAAAATGATTCCTCGTCAATCACTTCATGCAAAATCATTGGGTTTTGTGCATCCTCGTACAAATAAGGATATGTTTTTTGAGTCAGAATTACCTCAAGACATGCAAGATGTAATGGAGAAGTGGAGAGCTTATGGTGAGAACGGAATCTAAGGTAAGCAATTGAATTACAATATTTAAATAAATTAGTATGTTTCCAACTTTAGGACACTTAATAAATTACTTATTTGGCTTAAACATCAACTTTCCGATGCCTACCTACGGCTTTGTTTTAGTAATGGCATTCGTTACTGCGGGCATTATTCTTAAGTTTTCGCTAAAGCGTATGGAAAGCCAAGGAAAATTAGCTAGCCATAAATCAGAGGTTCTTATTTCTGGGCCAATTAATTATTTTGATATAATTATTTCTGGTGTTTTTTACTTTATTATTGGATACAAAATTTTCGGAATTGCCTTTAATTACGACTTATTTACCGAAGATATAAATGCCTATATATTTTCCACTCAAGGAAGTTTAATTGCAGGGCTTATACTTGCAGCAATGGGCTCGGGATATGGTTATTGGCAAGCAAAGCAAAATTTTTCTGCAGAGCTTATTTATGAGGATAAAGATATTCTTCCTCATGAGCTTACAATGAATATTGTAATGGTAGCAATGCTATCGGGCATTATTGGCGCTAAGGTTTTCGATATTCTCGAAAATTTTTCTCGTTTTTTGAAGGATCCTTTGGATGCACTTTTCTCAGCAGGAGGATTCACTTTTTACGGAGGACTAATAGCCGGTTTTTTCGCTGTATGGTATTATATCCGTAAGAAAAACATTCCTGCACTAACATTAATGGATGCTGCAGCTCCTGCTATTTTAGGGGCTTATGCTGTTGGACGCTTAGCTTGTATGCTAAGTGGCGATGGTTGCTGGGGAATTCCAAACCCAGACCCTAAACCAGAGTGGCTAGCAATGATTCCCGATTGGCTATGGGCATTCGATTTTCCTCATAATGTAATTAACGAAGGCAGCAGAATACTATCATGCAGTGGCGATTATTGCCATCAGCTCGATGTACCGGTATTCCCGACCCCACTATACGAATCAATACTAAGTGCCATATTCTTTCTTACGGTTTGGTTTGCTCAAAACAAAATTAAAACAACAGGAGTAATATTTTTTATTGCAATAATGCTTAATGGTTTTGCAAGATTTTTTATCGAAAAAATTAGAGTGAATAATCTTTACGAGATTGGAACATCGCATATTACACAGGCCGAAATTATATCATCATCATTGGTTTTAATAGGGATAATAGGTATTATTGTACTTAACAAACTTAAGAAAAAATAAAACTTTAATTAGTATAAATTTCTAGAGCAATTAATGAGCATAATATATTATTTTAGCCGACTAAATTAACATAGAGAATTGAAAATTTATAAAAGCATATTACTTTTCATAGTATTAATTAGCATTATTAATACCACTGCCTATGCCGACAAAACTGACAGCATAATAACCGTGGCTAATGATACTACTAATATTTTGTATTACTATAAAAGCACCGCTTTTTCCAAAGCACAACTAAATTATGTAGATTCCACTTTGCATAATTTTCATAGATATGCCGTAAAAAAGAATGCTTACGATATGTCTGCTACTACTCACTTTGTTGGTGGCCCCATAAAAGACTTATATTTCAATAAACTCGGCCCACAATATACAATTGGCGAGCACTCACTTGGTAAACTATATTATAGGGCAAACGAAATGCCATATTATAAGAATGTAAGAACACCTTATTCCGAAGTTTTTTACACAATGGCTTCTCCTGAAGAGAATTACCTTAAGGGAGTACTTGCCGCACAATCTAGCGAAAGGCTATATTATGGATTGAATTTCAATGTAGAATCTACTGCAGGACTAATGACAAATAGCCAAGTTCAGAATGCACATATTAGAGGCATTATGGATTTTGAGGCATTAAACAAACGATACGGATATAAGCTTGAGTATATTTATAATAAAGTAAAATTTGGTGAAAATGGAGGATTAAGAGATGAAGCCTCTTACGATTCTACAGACCTCGATAGACAAGTATTGGCAGTAAATCTTAATAATGCATATAATCATATAAAAGCTCATCATTTTGCATTTAATCAGCATCTTAATATTGGAAAAGCAGCAACAGATTCCACAGTGCATAAATTCCTTGGTAAATTATATTTAAACACCTCATACGACCATAGAGCAAGACTTTATTATGATAAAAACTGGGAGCCTGCTTATTATAAAAATGCCTATTTAGATACAATTCAATCACATGATTCACTGGCAATTACAGAGTTCAAAACAGATTTCGGAATTTCGAATTTCTACCCAGAAAAACATCAATATTTTATCTTCAATTTTGGTTTAGAATATAGATACAATATGTACTATAATGGCAATAAGGAATATTACTTTAATTATGCCACTCCTCATGCTGATGTTATATTCGATTTCTATAAATTTATTCTCGAAGGTGGTATTAGATATCAAATAAAGATTCCTAATTCACAGTCTTTTGATATTGGCTCCAATGATTTAAATTTATATGGTAAAATGAAATTCCCGCTTGTAAAGAATTTCAACCTTGATGTGGGCATGAAAATGGATTTTAACTCTCCAGATATTCGTACTTATAATACATATTCGAACCACTTTATGTGGCAGAATGATTTTGACAAACAAAAACATATTGAGATAAACTCAAGCATTGACATTAAAGGCTTTAAGCTTGAAGGAGCATTACATACAATGACTGATTATGTTTATTTTAATGAAAACGTTATTCCTACACAATTTAAGGAAAGTGTAGAGATAATTACTGCAAAATTCAAAAAAGAGTTTCACTTTAAGCATGTAGGTACTCACCTGATGGTGATGTATCAGCAGAGTAGTAATAATACCGTTGTTCGCTTACCAGCTTTTGTAATTAATGGAAATTTCTTTTTCAGTTGGCCAATATTTAAAGGTGCACTTACGGTACATCCGGGTATAGATATTACTTACCTAAGCTCATATCAAGGATATGGATATAATCCTTCCTTAATGCAGTTTTATTCGCATGACAAAAAAGATTTAGAAGAGCAATTCTATATGGACTTATACCTAAATTTTAAAGTAAAGAGAGCAAGGGTATTTCTTATGTATCAGAATGCTCTTTCGCATTTGGGTAAATATCATTATTTCTTAGTAAAAGGATATCCTCAGCAAGATGCCACATTTAAAATTGGCCTCTCTTGGAGATTTCTTGATTAGTATATCATAATACACCGATTGCCATTATGTCATAAAAAACAATAAAAAATCGTTTTGGCATATTATATGAACAGCCCCAAAAACAATTTTTTAGTATTATTGCAAAACAGTAAATACTGATAATCAATTCAGAAATAAATATAAAAAACAACATATCATGTCAGAAGAAATAACAAAAGTAAAGAGCTTTATAATAGGCTCAGGTCCTGCTGGATATACAGCAGCAATATATGCATCGCGTGCAAATTTATCTCCAATTTTATACCAAGGAATGCAACCTGGTGGACAGCTAACTACTACTACCGAAATTGAGAACTTCCCTGGTTATCCTGAAGGAACAGAAGGTCCTAAGATGATGGAAGACTTACAAAAGCAAGCTGAAAATATGGGAGCTGATATCCGTTGGGGTATGGTTACTGAGGCTGATTTGTCGGAACGTCCTTTCAAAATTAAGACTGATGATGGAAAAGCATTTGAGGCTGATAGCGTAATTATTGCTACTGGTGCAACAGCTAAATATCTTGGTCTTAAGTCTGAGAACGACTTTAAAGGTGGTGGGGTTTCTGCTTGTGCTACTTGCGATGGTTTCTTTTATAAAGGTAAGCCCGTAGCGGTAGTTGGTGGTGGCGATACTGCTGCTGAAGACGCTCTTTATCTTGCAAATATTGCTTCAAAAGTATTTATGATTGTACGTCGCGATGAGCTTCGTGCATCAAAAGTAATGGCTCAGCGCGTTGCTGACCATCCAAATATTGAAGTACTTTGGAACCATGTAACAAAAGAAATTGTTGGTGAGCAGAAAGGATTTATGAAAGCTGTAAATGGTGCTATTCTTGAGAATGTAAAAACTGGCGAAGAAAAGAAAATTGAAATCGAAGGTTTCTTTGTAGCAATTGGTCATCAACCAAATACCAAACTAGTTCAAGGACAAATTGACCTCGACGATCAAGGATATATCAAAACAGTAGCAGGAACTACTCAAACAAATATTGAAGGTGTATTTGCTGCAGGTGATGTACAAGATCATATCTACCGTCAAGCAATTACTGCTGCCGGTACTGGCTGTATGGCTGCTATCGAAAGCGAGCGTTGGTTGGGAGAACAGTAGGATAATTGTTAATGGTTAATGGCCTGCCGGATGAGTTGGCTAATTATTAATTATTTAAATCGATAAAAATATAAAAACCACCGATCTTTATGGGATTTGGTGGTTTTTTTTGTGCTTTGTATTTTGGTGATTTTGTATTTAAAGCTAGAGATTAACGATAGAAGAATAACGATTTTGGATTTCAGATTTATACACGAAAATCAAATATTGTTATTCTAACAATCCTCTATCATAAATCAAAACTTTGTTTTTTTATA